>JAZNOG010000041.1:0-25338 GCA_045580645.1 Bacilli bacterium | reverse complement strand
CTTATCAACTACATCATCTTTACTAAAATACTTATCAATAACAAAATAACTACCAACACCCACTAGTAATAAACCAACAATAATAGATAAAATTATTATTAATTTCTTTCCTTTTTTCTTTTCCATATTTCACAACCTCCTTTCTATCCTAATAATATCAAAAAAAAAAAAAAAACAAGGTTTTTCAAAAACAAATCATATAATTATGTAAACAAAAAAGACTTAGTTTTTCACTAAATCTTATATCATTTAATATTTAATTAATTTTATTTTGCATTATATAAATAACCAGAATAACTAAAATACATAGAAGATTTATCTTCAAAAATAACTTTAAAATAAGATTTTTCCGACTCCTCTACACCTTTTTCAATATACGCAACCACTTCAGAAACTTTATTTTTATTATATAATTCAACCTTAAATGTTTCTCCATCAATAATATACATATCATTATTTTTGTCTATTATACAAATATTTTCTACATCGGAATAAGTATAATTGCGACCACGATCATAAAATACAACATTTGCATATATTTTTTTATTATTATAGATAAATTGATTTATATCATTATTATATTTATCATTGCTAAAAAATATTTCTCTATTCAAATTTAGCAAAATATTTGGCATACATTCAGAACCACATGCTCTTGTATAAAATCCAAAAGTATATTCATAAATTTCCTCTATTGGTTTTAATATATCTAAACCATATATTTCTCCATTTTCAAGCAAAACATAACGAAAATTACTATTTGGACCGTCATCATAATAAACTTCAATTACCTTATCTGGTAAATCCAATTTTACATATTCTCTATTGCCATTTTGACCCCTATAAACATTACCATTTTCAGTCAAAACAGTTGTTGAATCTTCAGAAAATTTGCTAATATATATTTCACTTACTGGTTCAGTTATTCCTTCAGCGGCTATCCATGTTGGATTTTCATCATCATTAAACCATGTGGATAACATTAATTTACCATCATCACTAATATAATAACTAGCTATATCTCCCTCTCTAACTCCTTGATGCCTATAAACACAATGATCAATATTCTCAAAATCATCATAACAAGAATCTTCGCTATCGATTTTTAAATAACCATTATTAACTAAATTATCAATATCAAAAAAAGTATTTCTATCTATTTTTTTAATAATATCAGTTGATTTATACAAAACCTTTTCATCATAAATACTAGTATCTTCTTCACCCTTATCAACTACATCATCTTTACTAAAATACTTATCAATAACAAAATAACTACCAACACCCACTAGTAATAAAACAATAATAATAGATAAAATTATTATTAATTTCTTTCTTTTTTTCTTTTCCATTTTTACAACCTCTTTTCTACTCTAATAATATCAAAAATTATTAAAAATTGCAATGATTAAAATTATATTAAAATTATATATTTTTCATATAAAAAAGACTTAGTTTTTTACTAAATCTTTCTATTTCTAACTCTGATATTTGAATTATCAACATTTTTATGCTTATCAAAATCCTCAATAAGTTTATTACAATATCCTGCTGCACCACAAGCTAATAAAATTCCTACAGCATCTTTTGCCACATCTTTTATATATTCATTTGATTCAAAACACAAAGAAACACCATCTAACAATAATTGAGAATTAAAATAACTAGCAAAAACCATTAAAGCGATATAGCATGCCCTATAAGCTTTTTTCGTTTCCCTTATTTGATCTAATCTTTCACCTTGCATAACATTCTTTTCTCCTAACTAAACCAACTTCTCTAAATACTCTAATCTTTCTTTTTCTTCCTTTAACTTATTTCTATCCATATCAACTATATTCTTTGGAGCTTTATTAACATAGTTTTCATTAGCTAACAGATTTTCTCTTCTTTCTATAGATTTCTTTAATTTCTCTATCTCTTCTAAAATTAAAGTATTATCTTCTTCACCCTTATTTTCATAATAAATTATTTCAATTAAAGAACTCTTATAACTATACTTCTTAGAATCTTCTTGTGTCATAGTTACTATATTTTCATCATTTATTTTAAGCAATTTTTTAAACAAACCATCAAGTTCTTCTTTAGCATTAACCATAACTTTAGCTTCTTTAGTAATACCATTACTTACTTTTAAATTTCTAATATTAGTAATATCTTTTATAAAATAATCAACCATTTCTTCTTCATCAAAAATTAACTTCTTATCATATTTAGGATAACTACTATTCATAATAGTTACATCTTTTCCATTAATAGCTTGATAAATTTCTTCTGTTACACAAGGCATAAATGGATGAAGCATTTTTAATATAGATTCTAATACATATAATAATACCTTTTTAGTAGTCATATTATCTAACTTAGATTTAGAAAATTCTATATAATTATCACAGAATAAAGTCCATATAAAATCATATAAAGAGTTTC
Organism: Bacilli bacterium; assembly: GCA_045580645.1. Taxonomy (GTDB): domain Bacteria; phylum Bacillota_I; class Bacilli_A; order RF39; family UBA660; genus HGM10836. The sequence goes on along the minus strand of JAZNOG010000041.1, from coordinate 22,908 downwards.
CCGCATTATGAAACTCATATTTTTCCATATTTTTAGCAACTTCTTTAATTGTTTTATTTAACTTAGTAACAATCCATTTATCAGTTATATCTAATTCATTTATATCAAAATTATAATCTTTTATATCCTCTATATTCATTAAAACAAATCTAGAAGCATTCCATAATTTATTAATAAAATTCCAAGTAGAAGCAACTTTCTCTTCATCATATCTTAAATCTTGTCCAGGAGCACTATTAGTAGATAAGAAATATCTTAAAGAATCTACTCCATACTTATCAATAACGTCCATCGGATCAATACCATTTCCTAAAGATTTACTCATTTTTCTACCTTGTTTATCACGAATAAGTCCATGAATTAAACAATCTTTAAATGGTCTTTCATCCATAAATTCTAATCCTTGGAAAGTCATTCTATTAACCCAGAAAGGAATAATATCATAACCAGTTACCAATACATCATTTGGAAAATATCTTTCTAAATCACTTGTCTTATCTGGAAAACCTAAAGTAGAAAATGGCCAAAGAGCACTACTAAACCAAGTATCTAAAACATCTTTATCTTGAACCCATCCTTCTTCTTGTGGTGCTTCCATTCCAACATAAACATCACCATCTTTATACCAAGCAGGAATTTGATGACCCCACCAAAGTTGACGAGAAATACACCAATCATAAGTAATTTCCATCCAGTGATTCATAATCTTTTCAAATCTTTTTGGAACAAAATTAACTTTTTTATCCTTATCTTTTTGATTTTCTAAAACACGGTCCGCAAGTGGTCTCATCTTAACAAACCATTGTCTTGATAAATAAGGTTCTACCATAACACCTGTTCTTTCAGAATGTCCTACATTATGAGTAATCTCTTCTACTTCAAGCAGTAGTCCTGCTTCTTTTAAATCTTTAACTAACTTTTCTCTACATTCTTCTCTAGTTAAACCTTCATAACCAAAAGCATTAGCATTCATTGTGGCATCTTCATTCATGCAAACAACTTGTTCTAGGTTATGTCTTAAACCAACTTCATAATCATTAGGATCATGAGCAGGAGTAATTTTAACACAACCAGTTCCAAATTCTGGATCTGCATGTTCATCTCCTACTATAGGAATTAACTTGTTAACAATAGGTAGGACTACATTTTTTCCAATTAAATGCTTATATCTTTCATCTTCTGGATTAACCGCAACTGCAGTATCTCCAAATAAAGTTTCAGGTCTAGTTGTTGCAACTTCTAAATAACCTGTTCCATCTTCAAACATATATTTTAAATGATAAAAAGCACCCTTAACATCTTTATAAATTACTTCCTCATTAGATAATGCTGTCATAGCATAAGGATCCCAGTTTATAATTCTATAACCTTGATAAATTAAACCTTTATTATATAAATCAACAAAAACCCTTCTAACAGCGTGACTTAATCCTTCATCTAAAGTAAATCTTTCTCTAGAATAATCGAGTGCTAAACAAAGTTTAGCCCATTGCTCATGTATCGTTTTAGCATACTCATCCTTCCAAGCCCAAGCATGTTTAAGCCATTCATTCCTATCCATCTTCCTTGGTTCATAACCTAAATCACGAAGCCTTTTATCAATTTTAGCTTGAGTTGCAATACCTGCATGATCCATACCAGGAAGCCATAAAGCATCATAACCACATAACTTTTTATATCTTATTATAATATCTTGAAGCGTAGTATCCCAAGCATGTCCCAAATGAAGTTTACCAGTTACATTTGGAGGCGGAATAACAATACAAAAAGGCTCCTTACTTAAATCACCCGCTTTAAAACAATCTTTATCAAGCCACATTTGATACTTATTTTCTTCAACAATTTTGTGTTCATATTTTTTTTCTAACATAATAAAACTCCTTTCAATAAAAATAAAAAGATGACACAAAAGGACGCAAAATAAGCGTGGTGCCACCTTAATTCGTAATAATATTACCTCAAAGTCTTAATGCGACTAACATCATATCCTACTACTATTTCAGATATAAAACTCCAAAGCTACCTTCAGTTATCCACTTTTATTAGTTTACACCACCCACTAACTCTCTATAAAAAACAAATAACCTACTCCTCTTCTTCACAGTTTTTAAATACTTGATATTCTACCTGCTACTATAACAATAACCATAAATAAAATAAATAAGAATAGTAAAAATACAAGTAAACCCCATCCAGAATTATTAAGTTTCATAAAACCACTCTACTTTCCTAAATCTTTAATACACGCTATTGCACTAGTAGCACCATCAGCATTAGCAGTAACTATTTGATATGCCTCTTTTTTTACAATATCACCAGCGGCATATATATTTTTTATTTTAGTCCTGCCTTCGCTGTCAACAATAATATAACCTTTTTCATCCAAAATATCAAGGTTTTTTAAAAATTTTGTTGCAGGTTCATACCCAATAAAGATAAAACATGCCTTAACTTTTAAATTTTTATTATCTCCTGAAACATCTAAATCAATAGATTCTAAAACATCATCATTAGAATTAAAACCAATAACACTAGAATTATAAATAACTTCTATATTTTCTTTTTCATTTATTCTATTAATTAATAAATCATCACCAGTAAGTTTATCTTTTTTATTTAAAACATAAACTTTCTTACATATTGTAGATAAATATAAAGCCTCTTCTAAAGCACTATTACCACCACCTACAATTGCAACTTCTTCATTTTTATATAAAAAACCATCACATAAAGAACAAAAACTAATACCTCTTCCTTCTAATTTTTCTTCATTAGTAGTATTTAACTTTTTAGGTTCTCTTCCAATACACAATATAACAGCCTTTACTACATATTCTCTAACATTTGTCTTAACAACCTTATAATCATCAAAACTTTCTATTTCTAAAACCTCTTCATTTATATAAGGAACTTCCTTTATTTGCTCAAAAAACTTCATAGCTAAACTTGGACCATCAATATTAACAAAACCAGGATAATTTTCAACAATTGAAGACTTATTTAAAAGTCCCCCCGGAATATTTTTTTCTAAAATAGCAATATTTAAATTACTTCTCTTTAAATATATAGAAGAAGAAATTCCTGCCGGCCCAGCCCCAATAATCATAACATCATAATCATATTTCATTTATATTACCTCTTTCCCTATAACGATTAATTCTTGTATCTTCTTTTTTATAAAATATCAAAATTAAACCAAATACAAATAATAAAATTGATACAAGTTGTGCCACTCTAATAGAACCAATCATCAAACTATCAGTTCTCATGCTTTCTATAAAAAATCTTATAAAAGAATACCACACAAAATATATTCCAGTAAGTTGACCAGTTCTAAGTTTTAATTTCTTACTTAAAAATATTAAAAGAATAAAACCTAAAACATTCCATAAACTTTCATAATAAAACGTTGGATGATAATATAAACCATTTATATTCATGCCTTCAATGATAAAATTAGGAATTAAAAACTTTTCAAGAGTTTCTTTTAAAACTACCCCGCCATGAGCTTCTTGATTAAAAAAATTTCCCCATCTGCCAATAGCTTGAGCAATTATTAAAGCAGGAGCAGTCATATCAAAAAGTTTAAATAAAGAAACATTTTTCTTTTTGGAGTAATAAATAAACCACAAAGCACCACCAATTATCGCACCATGAATAGCAAGTCCCCCATTCCAAACTTCTATTATTTCAACAGGATATTTTAAATAATAATCTAAATTGAAAATAACATAATAGATTCTTGCGCCAACTAACCCCCATATTATTCCATAGAATATTAAATTTACAATAAAATCCTCAGAAAATTTATTCTTTTTTGCCTCTTTATAAAAGAGAAAAGCTCCAACAAGCATGGCTAAAAACATTGTAACAGAATACCAATGAATTTTTATAATTCCTAAATCTAATAAAATTCCATCCATGTTTTATCCTCCTTATTAAAGCAATTTTTTCAAATATTCTCCTGTCCAAGAACCTTTTACCTTGCAAACTTCCTCAGGTGTTCCTGTCGCTACAATTCTTCCACCATCTTCTCCACCTTCTGGTCCAAGATCTATAATATAATCAGCCACTTTAACCATATCTAAATTATGTTCTATAACAATAACACTATCATTATTATCCACTATTTTGTTAATAATTGCAAGAAGCTTCTTAATATCATGTATATGAAGACCTGTTGTAGGTTCATCCATAATAAATAATGATTTTCCAGTAGGTTTCTTTTGAAGTTCCTTAGCAAGTTTAACACGAGAAGCCTCACCGCCTGATAAAGTTGGAGCGCTTTGTCCAAGTTTCATATAACCAAGACCAACTTCTTCTAAAACATCAAGTTTTCTTTTTATTTTAGGGACATTTTCAAAAAATAAAGCTGCCTCACTAACCCTCATATCTAAAACTTCTGCAATATTTTTGTCCTTAAATTTTATCTTCAAACTTTCACTATTATATTTAGAACCGTGACACACTTCACATGGAACATATACATCAGGTAAAAAATGCATCTCTATTTTCTTAACACCATCGCCACGACAAGCTTCACATCTTCCACCCTTTAAATTAAATGAAAAACGACTCTTATCATAACCAAGCATCTTTGCTTCCTTAGTAGAAGCATAAAGTTCTCTAATATCATCAAATACTCCAGTATAAGTTGCAGGATTACTTCTAGGAGTTCGACCAATTGGAGCTTGAGATATATCAATTACCTTATCAATATTTTCTAATCCCTTAATTTCCTTATGTTTACCAGGTTTTAATTTACTATTATATAAATATGTTGCAACACTTGGGTATAAAATTTGATTTATTAAAGTAGACTTACCACTTCCAGAAACACCAGTTACACAAGTAAATGTTCCAAGCGGAAATTTTACATTAATATTTTTTAAATTATTTTCAGAAGCTCCTTTGATCTCCAAAAACTTACCTATACCTTTTCTTCTCTTTTTTGGAACTTCAACACATTCTTTTCCACTTAAATATCGACCAGTCAAACTATTTTCGTCATTTTTAACCTCTTCAGGAGTTCCACTTGACACAAGATATCCTCCATTTTCACCAGCAAGTGGTCCAATATCAACTAAATAATCTGCCTTTTCCATAGTATCTAAATCGTGTTCTACAACGATTAAAGTATTACCTAAATCACGCATATTAAGCATACTATTAACGAGTTTATCATTATCCCTTTGATGAAGACCAATACTAGGTTCATCCAAAACATATAAAACACCAGTAAGTCTAGTTCCAACTTGTGTAGCAAGTCTAATTCTTTGAGATTCCCCACCAGATAAAGTTCCTGCACTTCTAGCAAGTGTTAAATATTCAAGTCCTACATCTTTCAAGAAAGATAAACGATTTTTAATTTCTTTAACAAGTAAAGAAGCAATTTGTTTTTGTTCTTCACTAAGTTTTAAATCATCTAAAAAATTATATAAATCTTTGATACTAAACTTAGTTACATCATAAATATTTTTACCATTTATTAAAACTGATAAAACTTCATCCTTAAGTCTAGCACCATGACATGTTGGACACTCCAGTTCAATCATATATTTTTCAAGCCATTCCCTAATCCAAGCACTACTAGTTTCTACATATCTACGTTCTAAGTTATTAATTACACCTTCATATGTTCCAAAATTATTAGTAACATTACCACTTTTACTTGTATAGTTAAAATGAATAATATCATCTGTTCCATATAAAATTCTATCCATTTCTTCCTTAGTTAACTTTTTAACAGGAATGTTAATATCTATATTATAATGATTGCAAAAACATTCAAATTTCTTAAAAAACACATTATCAGTATCATCGCCAAAAGTTACTATCGCTCCATCTACTAAACTTTTTTCTTTATCTGGAATAACCAAATCAGGATCAATTACAAGTTTTACCCCCAAACCTTTACAATCCGGACAAGCCCCATATGGTGCATTAAAACTAAATATTCTAGGCTCAAGTTCAGAAAGCGAAAAAGAACAATGTGGACATGCAAATTTTTCCGAAAAAACTAATCTATCTTTTCCTAAAACTTCTACAACTACTTTTCCTGATGCAAGCTTAGAAGAAACTTCAAGTGCCTCAAAAAGTCTAGATCTTATATTCTCTTTTATTACAATACGATCTATGACTACCTCAATATTATGTTTCTTAGTTTTAGATAGTTCAATATCCTCACTTAAATCTAAAGTTTCGCCATCTACATTTACTCTAACATAGCCACTCTTTCTTAAATCATCAAATAAATCCTTAAATGTTCCTTTTTTACCTTCAACAACAGGACTTAAAATAATTATTTTTGATCCTTCCTCTAGTTCCAACACCTTATTAGTCATTTCTTCAATACTTTGACTTTTAATAGGGATATTATGCACAGGACAAAAAGGAGTTCCAACCCTTGCAAAAAGCAAACGAAGGTGATCATATATTTCAGTAACAGTCCCTATTGTACTTCTTGGATTTTTATTAGTAGTTTTTTGATCAATAGCAATTGCAGGGGATAACCCTTCTATAGAATCAACATCAGGTTTTTCACTACCACCTAAAAATTGTCTAGCATAAGAAGATAAACTTTCTAAATATCTTCTTTCTCCTTCTTTATAAATAGTATCAAAAGCAAGTGAAGATTTTCCACTTCCTGATACTCCAGTCATCACAATAAGTTTATTTTTAGGAAGCTCTAAAGATATATTTTTTAAATTATTTTCACGAGCTCCTTTTATAATAATTTTATCCATCTCAATCACCACGCACATAGTATACCACAAAAACAATTTTTTTTATACAGACATTTTATGGAAAAGAAAAAAACGAGAATAAATCCCGTTTCTACCACCATACTCCATAAGCAGGAAACCAAATAACTTTTCTAGGATCAAAAACACTATTAAGATATGTTGAATAACTTGAATAACTATGTTTTCCTGTTCCATAATAATGACCTTCAACAGTTTCAAAATGAAGATGCGCTCCAGTAGTACAATTATCAGGAGCTCTATATCCTCCACCCACCTCAGCAATTTTTTGTCCTTGTTGAATGATATCCCCAACCTTTACATTATATGATAATAAATGCATATAAACAGTTGTAATGTATCTTCCATCAACAATATGGTTAATATATAAAGTTCTACCACCACATGAATATTTATCCATTGCAGCAACCCTACCAGCAGCAGGAGCATAAATTGCAGTTCCTTCAGCAGCTGCTAAATCCATTCCTTTATGATAAGAAGAACAACCATCACAAGGACTAACCCTAGGTCCAAAATTATCAGAAACTGCTCCATGTTTTAAAGGCCTTATAAAACTTGAATCTTCAGGTGCAGTAGTCATACATATTGATAAATCAACATAATCACTACAACCATAAGATTGAAAAGTTTTTATTTGTTTTTCCAAAGTTTTTATTTGCTCATCATAATCTGCACCTTCTTCAGAATAAGTGCTTTTTTGATTATCAAGCTTAGATAACTGGTTTCTTACTTCTACTTCCATCTTATCTAATTGAATCTTTTTATCTTCTAATTCCTTAATTTTAGTTTCATTTTCCAAAATCAACTTATCCATCTCTGCAACTAATTCATCATTCTTAGATGTTAATTGCTCTATTACAGAAAACCTATATATAAAATCAGCCCAACTATCAGCACCAAATATATATTTCAAATAAAAATTTTCACTATTAGATATTTGATAAAAAGCAACCAAATCCTTAATTTCTTGTTCTTTTTGTTCTATTTTTTTATTTAATTCATTTATTTCATATTCTTTCAATTCTTTTTCTTTAGTAGTTTCAATGATATTTAAAGAAATCTCATCAATTTTCCTTTTTGCCTCATCTATTTCTGCTTGAGTTTTAGCTTCATTTTCTTCCGTCTTTTTCTTTTTTTGTTTTAATTCCGCTAAATCATCTTTATAATCCTTAATAGTAACAGCATTTACTGAAGGTATAAAAACAAACAATAAACAAAGAAATAATAAACATAATCTTTTCATTATACTTTTATATACCTCCTTACTGCTCTACTACTACCTATCATACCAACAATCATTCCAATTAAAGCAACAATAATAGATATAAAGAATACAAAAGGCATAGGTTCCACTAATTTTATAATTGGAGACATAAGTCGTCCACCAAATTTATCATATAAAGTCGAATAACCATAAATTACAATTAAAATAGGAATAATCGAACCAATAAGACCAAGTATAATACCTTCTACAACAAAAGGTAATCTAATTCTTTGATTAGAAGCTCCAACTAATCTCATTATAGAAATTTCTCTCTTTCTTGAAAAAATAGTAAGTTTAATTGTATTTATAATTAAAAATATTGTAACTATTATTAAAGCAAGTGCCGCTACTATTGTTACCTTTTCAACTGCAGAAAAAGCTCCAAGTAATTTTTCAACTAAACCTTCACCATATTGAACAGTATTAACACCATCAATATTTTTAATACTTTTTGCAGTCTTACCTATATCATCAACATTAATTACCTTAACATTATAAGTATCTTTTAAAGGATTATCTTTACTATCCCAACCTGCTAATATATCACTAAAAGTTTCATTTTCTTCTTGCATTTCAGTCTTTATTTCATCCTTTGATTTATAAGTCCAACTATCAACATTAGACATAGATTTTAATGTGCTTTCAAAATCACTCTTTGAAGTATCAGTAATATCTGAATCTAAAAATACTACAATAGTAACATCAGATTCAATTTCTTTAGTAAAATTTCTAACATTAAATGAAATAACTAATGCTACAGCAATTATAATTAAAGTTATAGTAATACATGACACAGAAGCAAGTGATAAACTAAAATTTCTTCCTACACTCTTAAAAGCATCTCTTATACTTCTAAACAATGTTCTAAATGCATTCATTTATTAAACCTCCCTGCTTCATAATCTTGATCAAGTCTTCCTTCTTTTAAAACAAGAACTCTTTTTTTCATTCTATTAACAATATCAATATCATGAGTAACCATAAGTATGGTAGTGCCTAAATCTTTATTTATAGAATTAAGAATATCCATAATTTCCATACTAATTTTTGGATCTAAGTTACCAGTAGGTTCATCACATATCAAAATTGTAGGTTTATTAACAATCGCACGCGCTATAGCAACCCTTTGTTGTTCTCCGCCTGATAAATTATCTGGATAATCTTTAGCCTTATGTTTAAGGCCTACCTTATCAAGAACTTCCATTACCTTTTTTCTAATACTTCTAGAATCAACTCCAGTAACTTCTAAAGCAAATGCAACATTTTCATAAACAGTAAGTTTTGGAAGCAATTTATAGTCTTGAAACACAACTCCTATTTTTCTTCTTAATTTATAAACTTTAGAATTACGAAGTTTAACAACATTAACTCCCCCTAAAATTATTTCACCTCTCGTAGGCTTTTCTTCACGATATAACATCTTAATTAAAGTAGACTTACCACTTCCAGAGCCACCAATAATAAATACAAATTCACCTTTATTTATTGATAAACTAAGATCATATATAGCACCAACTCCATTGGAATAAGTCTTAAAAACATTCTTCATACTAATTATTTCCAAAGATAACACTCTCCCTTATAAAAACAATTATACCATAAAAATAACATATTTCATCAAAAAAAGAACATTTTTTTGTTCTTTTCATCCTCTTATCATCATATTTGCGTCTTTTACTTCATATCCATCAGAAATAAAAGCAAAAGCATCATCATCTATCTCGTGTATTACCTGTCTAACAATATTATAATCCTTAGCAGAAACCGCTATCATCATAAATTTATTTTTACTTTTTTTAATATTATATATGGTGCAATCAATTAAAAATTCTTTACCTAAAATATCTCTTATTTCATTGTATTTATCAGTTACCACATGAAAAACTTTATTTCTAGATATACCCATAATTATCCTATCACTTACAACTTTTGATAAAAATAAATTTATTCCAGCATATAAAACCATTTCAAAACCAAATATAAATACTCCAAAAATTACCACTATTATATTGATAATAAAATTAGCCTTAGTAACAGAAATATCAAAATATTTAAAAATTATTTTAGCAAGTATACTAGTGCCACCAGTATTAAGATTAAGTTTATAAATAATTCCATTTATTATCCCATTTATAACACCTGAAAATATAGCAATAACTAAAATATCATTATAATCTATTTTAACAATATTACTTATATTTAAAGTAAGTTCTACAAACAAAGGATAAACAATTGTAATTAAAATACCTACATATGTATCTTCTTTATCTAAAAGCAAAAAACTAAAAATAAGTAAAATCAAATACATAACAAATATCATAACAGAAGGATTAAGGCCTAAAACTTCCTCTAAAATAATTGCAATACCACCTGTTCCTCCAGTAACTAAATTTATAGGTCTAAGTAATAAATTATAAAATAAAGCAGTTAAAAACATTAAAAATATTATAATCAAACTATTTTTAATAGAATTTTTATTTATTTTCATCTTATTCACCACCTAAAACTTCATATGCATCTATTACAGTCCAAAAAGCTTTAGGATCAATTAAACTAATACCATTTTTAAATTTAAAATACTCTTTAGTAGGAATCACTGTCCATAAAACCGGATTCTTTTTATTAGAATATCCTCCTTTTGCATCTAAAACAGTAACGGTATGATGTAGTTCATTTATTATAAAATTAGAAATTTCTTCTTGTTTTTCAGTAATTATATAAAATGCTTTTTTATCAGATATACCAAGTAAAACTTTATCAGTTAAAAAACTAATTATATAAACCACAATAACTGCATACATAAACTTATTAAGTCCAAATACAAAAGCACCTAGTACAATAATTAACCCATCTGCAATTAAAGTAGCATTTCCAATACTAGTTTTCATATATTTGTTTATAAGTTGCTTTATTACATCAGTTCCACCAGTTGAATAACCTGCTTTAAAAGTAAGTCCTACACCAAATCCTGATACAACACCACCCATTATTGAACTAAGTAAAATATCAGTAGATTGAAAATTAAATAATGTTACAAGATTGCTTGTTAAAAAAAGCATAACAGGAAAAAGAAACGAACCAAGAACTGATCCCATAGTTTGTTCTTTACCTAAAAATATAAAACTTATACAAAGTAAAATAACATTCATAAGTAACACAAAAAGTGAAGGTGAAATATCAATAAAATTAGTAAGAACAATACCAAGTCCTGATACTCCTCCAGAAACAATATCATTAGGTAATAAAAATAAATTAAAACCAATAGAAGATAAAAATATACCTAATAACATTTGAAAAAATCTTATAACTCTTTTTTCTCTATAAATTTGTTTCACTATATCTACACTAGCTTCCAACATATTAACAACTCCTTAAATATTCTTCAATAAACATATCAATATCGCCATCTAACACTTTATTAACATTACTAGTTTCTACATTAGTCCTATGATCTTTAACCATAGAATAAGGATGCATTACATAACTTCTTATTTGAGAACCAAACTCAATATTAACACTTTCACCCTTTAAAGAAGATATCTTCTTTTCTTGTTCTTCTATCTCTATCATCCTAAGTTTATTTTTTAAAATTTGTAAAGCTTTTTCTTTATTTTTTAACTGACTGCGCTCATTTTGACATGTCACAACAATTTTTGTAGGCAAATGTGTAATTCTGACTGCACTATCAGTAGTGTTAACACTTTGTCCACCTGCACCGCTTGAATGATAAACATCTATTTTTAAATCTTCCTCCCTAATCTCAATATTTACATCTGTATCAAAATTAGGAGTTACATCAACAGAGGCAAAAGAAGTATGTCTCTTATTATTTGAATCAAAAGGTGAAAGCCTAACTAAACGATGAACACCCTTTTCACATTTTAAATAACCATAAGCATTTAATCCTTTAACTAAAATAGATGCTTTTTTAATACCTGCTTCATCACCATCTAAATAATCAATAAGTTCTATCTTAAAATTATTTCTTTCAGCATATCTATTATACATTCTAAATAACATATTAGCCCAATCACAAGCCTCAGTTCCTCCTGCTCCTGAATGAACTTCCAAAATACAGTCCATATGGTCATATTCATTACATAATAACATCTCAAGTTTCAAAGAATTAAATCTTTTTTCCATTTCATCTAAACCAGAAACAATAGAATCAAAAATATCACTATCAAAGTCATCTTCTAACAAACTAATCATTTCAATATTAGACTCTAATTGTTCTTTAACACTAACAATATTTGATACAAACTTTTTTAGTGAAGTTTGCTCTTCAATTACCTTTTTTGCATTTTCTTGATCATTCCAAATATCACTATCGTTAATTAATATTTGAAGTTCATCGATTCTTTTAAGTTTTAAATCAACGTCAAAGACCCCTCCATAAATCTAAAACTTCATTTAAATAATTATTCAAAATTCTTTTAACTTCACTTAATTCCATAAAATGTTCCTCCCAGTTATATTTTACTATCTTTTTCTAACTAATAAAAGATTATCTTTAATATCTTGAATAGTAATAATAGAATTACCAGTCTTTTCACCTAAATAATCAATTAAATATCCTAAAAATTTACTAGCGCCCATTCGTCCTTCAAGCATGCATAACTTAAAATATTTATTTAAAATATCACTATCTATATCAAAATGATAATTATCAAAAAATTTAGTTAAAATAGACAAATTAGAATTAGCTAAATTCTCAAAATAAAGTTCATGCAATTCATAAAAAGAATTATTATAACCATATAAATCTGTATCAATTACCTTTAATTTTTTATCATTAGACCACATTATATTATCTGGTATTAAATCATTAAAATGCATTGAATCCATTGACTTTTTCCGTATTTCTTCTTCTAAAACCACTAATGTATTTAAAAAATCATCTAATAAAACAGTAGTAGACATATTCTTATAAGAAATCCCATCAACATACATAGCAATATATCCAACAAGTTTATCACGTAAATAAACTAAAGTATCCGGAAAAACAAAACTCAAACTAGATTGTGAAACTAAATACTCATAATTATTTTCAAATATATTAATGCCATCCAAATATTTAAATATTTTGTCATCACTTATTTTATAAATCTTACCATGACACCCACTATCAATAAAATTATCAGGATCACGATAAGAAAAAGGTAATTCTTTGTAAAAATAAACCTTCTCATCCATATTATCACCTTATATATATAATAACATAAAAAAACAATGTATAAAACATCATTTAAAATATTTTATAACATTGAATTTTTAAAATATCAAAATCATTTTTTTAAAACTCTCTGATTTTTCCAAGCCTTATATTCTTCAGGCATACAAACAGCACAAGGACGATAACCTGCTTTAATTGCTACTTCTTCATTTTCAAAAAAAACACGATTAGAAACATAATGACCTTTTTCTATCCACTTTTTAGCAGAAACACAATCAAGTTTACCATATATTTTTAACTTTTTATGTCCACCTAACATTCCAGGAACACTACTTTCATACATTTTTCCATCAGAACCAATTAACTTATATGTTTTTTCACCATACAATTCAAAACTTCTTTTTAAATTTTTTAATAAAATTAAATATCTACTTTTAGTGTCTTCATTACTTAAAAGATATTCTCTTGTTCTTTCAGAACCTTTTGAATATAAAGGAACTTCTCCTAAAAATTGTGAAGATGTTAAATCAACAATTTCATTATTTATCAAATTATAGTAATAACTACCAGTAGAAGTCATACATCTCATAATTTTACCACCAAAAAAATCATTTACTATTAAAGCTGTAATAGCGCATTGACCAAGCGACGGATTTTCTTCATTCCACTCACTTCTTAATCCTGGTGAACATGTTTCACGTTTCCAAGAAATATTCAATAATTTTTTCAAATTTTCTATTTCCATATTACACTCCTTATAACAATCTATAATTCACCTTTATAAAATAAGTTATTTACCACAACATTGCTTATATTTCTTACCACTGCCACATGGATGCGATATTTCAAACTTCTGAGACTATAAAACTCTTTAAAACCCTTATAAAACCTCACAAATGGGCTTTTGAGAACTTTTGAGAGCGTCCAAGAACTCTACCAAAACGTATGTAAAAACGTATGTAGAATTCAATTTTAATATTAACAATATTTATCTTTTTTTATGCATTGAAGTATAATGATCTTCAGATATTCTAGATTTTATTTCCAATAATTGATCTGGATTTAAATATTTAATTCTTTCTAATATTTCTTTCTGATATATATTATTTGAATAATTATCATAAATATTTTCTTTTTTGTAGTTTAATGTTAATTCAACAATATCCTTATATAGTCTTTCTGCTGATTCATAATCTAAATTTAATATTTCACTGACAATTTCTTGGGATGCTTCATCTTTTGCAAATTTATTTGACTTTGCATTAATCTTTTCTTTATATAACTGCAAAAAATATTCTTTCAAATTTGTAAAATTCATTACATCTTGAAAAGCTTCATATGCTGCACAAAATAAATCGAATTGTTCTTCTTCTGAAAATACATGCCCACCGGTTCCTCCTGCTCCGCCAGAAACACCGCCATCTTCACCTATTCGATATATTCCTTTTACTATTGCAGGAGTCGAACCTTTAAATAATTCTTTTTTCCCAGCTGAACTATCTATTATTAATGTTTCAATATATTTTTTATTTGGATTTTGCACACTGCCAAAATATGCCCAAGGATATTTTTTAAAACATTCTGCTTGTGATATCATTGCAGTATTACTACTTGCATTAACCGCCAATTTTTTACCATTTTGTAATTTTGCGACAAGTGAAATTTTTTCAAACGGTCCATATTTTAAAAACGCTTGAGATTTAGTTCTAATTTTATGATAGTTTAATAATCGTGTTTGAGTATTGCTATCGAATTGATTTTTTAATAGTTCAAAATTTTCTTTTGAAATTCTTTTAATAAAATCTTCACTATACTGCATTAGATCATTATTTCCCTCGCTATCTTTGACAATCCACTCCAATATTTCAACTGGAGTCATATGATTATTACCAGTAAGCCTTATAAAATCCGGGTTACTTCTTAGTTGATTAGCTGTTACACCAAGTAAATGCAAAAGATTTTCTTCCTTTATTATGAATTCTAAATAGTCACTGTTATTTGTATTATTAGTAGTTAATTCAGCTACTAATTTTTTATTGTTATATACTTTATAGTATGCCTGAATAGCTTCTCTCATAAGCATTAATGTCTTTTCAACATCTTGGCGTATCATTCCAATATCATTTTTAGAATATTGCAAATATGAACCATTTCTTTTAGTTGGTTCTTTTAATTTATCATAATATTTATCTGCAATTCTATCATTTTTTCCATCTTGAATTAATAGTGACTCATACTTTTTCTTTACATATTCAAAATATAATTCTAATAATTCCTTAAAACTTCCACCATTACTATATTTCTCATCTTTAATTAGACTATAATAATAACTATTAATGGATAATATTTGTAATACATCACTGATAGAATTATTAATTAACATATATTCAATATCAAAAATTCCTTTTGAATGCAATTCACTGTTTATCATTGAAATAACTTTTTTAAAATCAATAATTTCATCTAGTTCTTTTTCACTCATATAATCACCTCATGATTATATTATATCATAAATTTTATAGTCTTTGTCGTGAACTATGGTGGCAGTGATCATTTTGCTTTTAATTCCTTATAAATAAAGGTTTTATTTGTCTCAAAATACTGGCTACATACGTTTTATATACGTATGTAAAACGTATGTAGATGCTATTTTCGAAGAAAAATTACAACTTTTCAAAAAAATAAAAACCCCGGAAACCCTTATATTTCCTGGGTTTTCGAGGCTATTTACCACAACATTGCTTATATTTCTTACCACTGCCACATGGTGAAAAGATTACTAGCTTTTGGCGGCACTTTGAGGCTTTTGAGGGCGTTTGACAGCCCTTTTTTGCCCTTTTGGGCTTCCGAGAGCACTCAGGAATCCTAACTGAAGGTATCTAAAAAGGTATCTAATTTTCAAAAATAAGCCTTTTTCAAACATTTTTTGTATTGCTTTTTTAACACGTTTTTTATTAATTAAAAATTATATTTTTAACTTCTTACAATTATTTTTAGAAGAATACTTTATCCTTTGATATAAATCACTTTTTAATTCTTCTGGTAACATAGGCATATTTGCCAATTCTGTCATAAAATTAGTCTTTGAGTAATTATCTAAAGGTTGATGTTCAAATTCCATACTCCAATCAAAAGCAAAATAATTATCTTCTTTTTCAAATTCATTTCCAGGATAATCTAATATAATTGCACTATATTGTCCACCAAAACTGCTTTCTCCGATTATTGTCGAACATGAAAATCTATTAAGTTCTTCTTCTTTTGTTTCATAATCAATTGGAAGTAATTTATAACCACTTTCCCAATTAACACCAGTTAATATGTATCTATCTAGATTATAATATTTTTCTAATGCCTCTAATACAACAGCATTATTCAAATTCTTATTTTTTACATAAGTTAGTATCTTCCACACAGTAAATGTTGGAATCTTTTTTAACCACTGATTTTTTTGTCTTCTTTCTTCTAATCTTTCTATGGATTCTTGAAAGACTTCAAGAAATATTGGATTACTTTTTAATGATTCAATATGTTTATATAAAACAGTATTTTCCATATTTTCATCTGTAAATAAAAATTCTTCATATGCATCAACTATATCATCACATACCTTTGCAAAAAGATAAGGTTTTTCTTGATGCATATTTTTTTTGCAATCACTTGATAATTGCATTAATAATGACAACATTTCATCATCATTTGTAATTTTTAATTTTTGCTTTTTAATTTTTTTAATTAACTCTTTATTTGATTTCAATTGTTTTTTATAATATTCTTTTTCAATCCCATCACCAATACACAAAGCTAATATTAAATCTCTATTTTCATAAATATATAAATATCTTTTTATTAATTCATCTTGAACTAAGTTAATTTCCATAAAACCCTCCTATCAATTATTATATCATAAAAAGCCATTATTTTTATTAAAAATATGGTGTCTTAAATATTAATGTTTTATGTCTATTTGGCAGTGGACACAATTTAATCTTTTTTTATTAGTTAAATCTTCGCAATTCCTTATAATTAAAGGAAATATCGTTATTTTAAGCAATACAATTTTTTTGTATTTTTGCTTCAAAAAAAGGTATCTAGATACCTTTTAAATACTCACCGGAAGGTATCCAAAAAGGTATCTAAATTATTTTTCTAATTTTAGACATCAAAAAAGCCCAATAAATACGGGCTTTGTTTTACTTACCACAACATTGTTTATATTTCTTTCCACTGCCACATGGACAAGCATCATTTCTTCCAACCTTAGTTACTTTTTTAGTTACACCCTTATGTGTATTATCAGAATCATTAGTAACTTTATTTTTAACTACTTCTTTTCTTTCAATATTTTGTCTTATTTGAGCTTTTAATAAATATAAAGTAATATATTTATCAATATTTTCTTGCATCTTATCAAATAAATTAAATCCTTCTTCTGTATAAGCTCTAAGTGGATTATCTTGTGCATATTGTCTTAAAACAATACCTTCTCTTAAATGAGACATTGTATTGATTTGTTCCATCCAATATTTATCAATGACATTTAGACTAATAACTTTTTCAAATTCATTTGTTATTTCCACAGGAATTTCATCTATTTTATCCTCATATTCTTTAACTGTTAAATCATAAATATAAGAAATAATTTCATCAATATCCTTATTATCTAATTCTTCTAATTTAATCTTATTTTTTAACAAATTAGAATTAATATATTCTAAAATTTCCTTCATATCATCAGATTTTAATACATCCTTCTCATCATCCAAATGAGATTCAACTAGATCAGAAATATGATTATAAATAGATTTTAAAACTTCTTCATGAATAGAATCTTTATCTAAAATATCATTTCTTCTATTATAAATTAACTCTCTTTGTTTATTCATAACATCATCATATTGAAGAATAGACTTTCTCATATCAAAGTTATTACCTTCAACTCTTTTTTGAGCAGACGCTACTGACTTAGAAAACATTTTACTTCTTATTTCCATTCCTTCTTCAATACCAGTTCTTTCTAAAAGCATACCAACTCGATCAGACCCAAAACGAACCATCAAATCATCATCCATAGCAATATAAAATTGTGAATAACCAGGGTCTCCTTGTCTACCAGACCTACCACGAAGTTGGTTGTCTATTCTACGTGATTCATGTCTTTCTGTTCCAATTACACATAAACCACCAAGTTCCTTAACACCTTCACCAAGCTTAATATCTGTTCCACGTCCTGCCATATTAGTAGCAATAGTAACCGCGCCTTTTTCACCTGCTTTTGCAATTATTTCAGCTTCACGAGCATGGTTTTTAGCATTCAATACCTCATGAGGTATTTTTTTCTTAGTTAAAAGAGCACTTATTTCCTCACTAGTTTCAATTGCTATTGTTCCCACCAAAACTGGTTGTCCTTTCTTATGACGTTTTTCTATTTCTTCAACAATAGCCTTAAACTTAGACTTCTTATTAACATAAATTAAATCTGCCATATCCTCTCTAATAACAGGCCTATTAGTAGGAATAGTTATAACATACATATTATAAATATTTCTAAACTCTTCTTCTTCTGTTTTAGCAGTTCCAGTCATTCCAGAAAGTTTGTTATACATTCTAAATAAATTTTGGAATGTTATAGTAGCTAGTGTCTTTGTTTCTTGTTGAATTTGAACACCTTCCTTAGCTTCAATTGCCTGATGAAGACCATCACTAAAAGCCCTACCTTGCATTAAACGACCAGTAAACTGATCAACTATAACAATTTTCCCATCTTGCACAACATAATCAAAATCTTTTTTCATTGAATAATTAGCATGAAGCGCTTGATTTATAAAATGCACTAAAGTAGTATTATCAACATCATATAAATTTTTAATTTTAAAATATTCTTCTGCTTTTAAAACACCTTCATCAGTAAGATTAACTTTTTTAGTTTTCTCATCATAAATATAAGTTACATCTTCTTTTAAATTTTTAACAAAACTATCAGCTTGAAGATATAAATTTTTACTTTCTAAAAAGCCACCTGAAATAATTAAAGGAGTTCTAGCCTCATCTATTAAAATAGAATCTATTTCATCAATAATTGCATACTCAAGTCCTCTTTGAACACGGTCTTCTCTTCTAATAGCCATATTATCTCTTAGATAATCAAAACCAAGCTCGTTATTAGTGGTATAAACTATATCTGAGTTATAAACATCCCTTTTTTCGCTTGGAGTTAAATCTCTTAAATTTATACCAACTGAAAGACCCAAAAATTCAAATATTGGTCCCATCCATTCTGCATTACGAACAGTTAAATATTCATTAACAGTAATTACATGAACCCCTTTTTCATTTAAAGCATTTAAATATGCCGGAAAAATAGTAGTAAGCGTTTTTCCTTCTCCTGTTTTAAGTTCCGCAATATTTCCATAATGAATAGCTATAGCACCTACTAATTGAACATAATAAGCTTTTTCATTTAATAATCTATAAGCAACTTCCCTAGCAGTAGCGTAAGCTTCAACTAAAATATCATCTAAAGTTTCTCCGTTATTAAGTCTTTCTTTAAATTCGCTAGTTTTTTTCTTTAAATCATCATCAGATAATTTAGTATATTCCTCATCTAAATCTACTATTTTAGTAGCTAACTTTTCAAATCTCTTTAATTCTTTATACTCATGATCAAGTAATTTTTTTAGTAATCCCATAACATCCTCCTTATCTAACTATTTTAGCAAAAAATTATATAAAATAAAAGACTTTTTAATATGTTTTATAAATTATAACCAAATAAAAAATATCTAATCTATTAGATTAAATATTATAAAATCATTTTAATAAATACCATTAACCATCTTTAAAATAGTTGATGCTACAACATAAACAAGAATAACAAGGGCAATAAGGGCCGCAATAACAAGAACATAAGATGCCCCACTATTTTGCCTTATATCACCATCTATACTATAACCACCCATGCTATAACCACTATTTTGATTATTCTGTTCATATGAAACACTTGTTTTTGAAACATGACCACTATCTTTAGTTAATACTCTTGCATAACCTTTAGATTGTTCAACACCAGTTGAATCCATAGTTGAACTTCTATCATCAATTAAATTAAATTCACTTTTTATATCAGCAATTACTTTTGGACAATTCTTTAAAATTTCTTCCTCAGTAATAATGCCAAAATCCTTATAACGCATTACTAGCACCCTCTTTTATTAAAGCATTAGTCTTTTTAGCAATAACTGAAGAAATTCTATTAAGTTGTTCATCTGTTAAATTATAAGAAGCAAAAGCATCTTTTATATCGTTTTTAATTTTTTCTGTAAAATTCCTATCATAATAATCACTAAAGGACTCATTATAATTCATCTTTCTAAATATATTGATAAAAAAACCATGTAACCAAGTTGGAACTTTATTCATATAAGTTTCAAAATTATCTAATACATCAATATCACTCAAAACAGAACTTTCATCTTGATTACAATACCATCCAAGCATCATTAAAGCAAAAGCAACACTCTTATGCTCTAAAGAAGACTTCCTATCAGCCATTAAACTAATTCCAGTATTAAAACCAACCATCGTTTTATCTAAATTATCAGAAGTAGCAAAAAGATTATCAGAAAAAATAATCTCCCCAGTTGTAATATTAATTTTAATTTCATCAAGATTAATTCTAATTAATTTTCTTTCTTCTTTTTCAACAGCAACAGATACCATTTTCATTAAACGACAAAAAGTCTGAACTTTCAGAGTATTTATTTGATTCCTATTATCAATATATTGCCTTAATGATATGACATTTTCATTCATACATACCACCTATCATAAACATTGTAACACATTATTCAAATTGAAACAAATATTTTTTCAATTTATTTCTAATTTTTAACAACTTATTGTCAACTGTTTTAAATGGAATATCTAACAAAATAGAAATATCTTTATATGAAAAACTATTATATCTAAGTTCAAAAACACAAGCATCATCAAAATTAAGTTCATTTTTAAATTTAATTATTAAATTTGATACATAATTTTCATCAATCAAATAAGGAGGCGCATAAAAATAATTATCTTCAAATTGCATATAATTGTCATCATCATCTATACTAACAGATTCGCAATATCTTGTTGGACCAGCAATTCTTCTAATATAAGAAGAAATCCCTCTTTTTATACAAACGATAACAAATGAATAAAATAATATATCTTTATTCTGATCAAATTTACACAATGTATTAAACAAAGTTATTCTACATTCTTGTTTTAAATCTTCTATATCAATATTAAAAATTTTGTATTTTTGAGCATAAAAAAAACAAAGTTTTTTTATAAGTGGTTCATACTTTTTTAATATTAAATTAAAAGCTTCCTCATCATTTTCCCTTACCATATAAATAAGTTCATAATCATTATAATCCATAAAACCTCCCATTAAAGACTTCGTTGTCTTATCACCTCATATACAAAAATTCCAAGAGCAACAGAAGCATTTAAACTATTAACTTTTCCAGTCATGGGAATAGATACTATGAAATCTGATGATTTTTTAACAAGTTCAGAAACACCATTTCCTTCGTTTCCTATTACTAAACAAATTTTATCACTATAATCAACACTGGTATAATTTTGACCATTCATATCACTTGAACAAATCCAATACCCTTTATCTTTTAAATACTTAATTGTTTGGTTTAAATTAGTAACCATACAAATTTTCATATTTATAGCAGCACCACTACTTGTTTTCATAACAGTAGAATTAACAGATACACTTCTATCTTTTGGAATAATTATTCCATCAACTCCAGCAGCCTCACATGTCCTTATAATAGCGCCAAAATTATGAGTATCTTCAAGATGATCTAACATAACAATAAAACCATTTTCCTTTACAATATCATCAATATCACAGTAATCATAATTACCCATATCAACAATTATACCTTGATGATTTCCATTTGCAAGTTCATCTAATTCAAATTTGGAACAAAAAAATGGCTTAATTCTTAATGTTTCTATAAGGGAAATTAGCTTTTTGTCACTAAAATTTCTATCCAAATATACCTTTTTTATACTTTTTGATTTTTTTAACAATTCTTCACAACTATTTTTTCCATATACTAACATAATTATTACCTCTATAACTTAATTATTTCATTAAATATCTCATTTAATCTAGAAATATTATTACATTTATAATAAAATCCAAACAAAACTTCTAACGCAGTTGCATATCTATAAGTTACAATATCACAACTTTTAGGTTTAGAATTTGTTTTAACATTTCTTCCTCTTCTTATAATATCAAGTTCTTCTAATGTAAAAAAATTCTTGGATAACTCTTCTACAAAATATGCTTGCCTTTTAGCAGTTACAAATTTTAATGATTCCTCTTGTAACTCTTTTAACTTAACAATGTTTTTACCTAAAAGATAATTTCTAACATAAACTTCATAAATCGCATCACCAATATATGATAATTGCCCTATACTATGATTCATTAAATACTCCTTATCTTACAAAAATATTAAATATACTATCAACCATTAAAGAAAGTTCTTTAAATTTTATAATATTTAAAACTTCCATACATTCCTTTTTTTCTAAATTTTTAATTAAAATTAAGTTCTTGTTATTAACAATTTTGTTAATAACTACAAAATTTATAATTTGATATATAAAAATAAATATAAATAAAA
>JAZNOG010000040.1:0-4503 GCA_045580645.1 Bacilli bacterium | reverse complement strand
TTTCTTTCCCATTTTATTTTTACTTTTATATAAATCAAAAAGATAAGAAAGATTTCTTTCAAGTGATGTTACATCTTTATAATTATTCATCTCAATATTTACTATCTCATTATTTACTTCACATACTAGATCTACTGTTTTGCCTTTTTCATAGTAGTTTTCCTTATCTAATTTTTCTTTTGTAAAGGTTATACTGTTTAATACTTTTTTATAATCAGTGTTAAGAGCAAGTGATATTAAGTATGCTGCATATTTTTTCCTTTTTTCATTATTTAGCATTACATAAAACATTACATCAGAAACGATCGGTATTTTATACCCATCATAATGGTTTTCTAACGTATAAGCATTTTCTTTATCAATATTTTCTTTAAATAATATATTTTGTTTTTTATCCATCAAAACACCTCCAAGAGCAATATAAACTATTATAAAGTCTTATGCAAATCACTATTTTTAAGATTTGACACATAAAAAAGAAACAAATATTAATTTTAAACCCCTATATATGTGGTTAGCTTAATAATTTGCTTCTTATTTTTAATTGAAATTTTAAAAACATATAGTTTTGAAAAAAGTTTTAATTTTTATTTTTAAATGATATAATACATAAAAAGGAATTGATAATTATGTTTAAATATTCATACGATAATAAAAGATATCATACATTAGATTATTATTATAAAAATAAATATAACTCAAAAGTATTTAAAGTTACTCTTGATTTAGGACTTACTTGCCCAAATATTGATGGCACAAAAGGATATGGAGGATGCATTTATTGTAAAAATGGAAGTAGTTCTAATAACAAAAAAGAACCATTAAAAATTCAATTTGACAAAACAAAAGAAATACTTCATCAAAAATGGAAAGATGCTAAATACATTGCGTATTTTCAAGCTAACACTAACACCTATGCAGAAACTAATTTTCTAAGAAAAAACTTTGAAGAAGTATTAACTTACGATAATGTTGTAGGAATAAATATTGCAACAAGATGTGATGCAATTAGTGATGATTGTTTAAACCTTTTAATAGAACTAAATAACAAAACTGACCTAGTTATAGAACTAGGACTTCAAACAATTCATGAAAAAACCTCTACCTTAATAAATCGTGGACACTCTTTAGAAGAATTTATAGATACATATAATAAACTTAAAGAAAATAATATTAAAGTAGTAGTCCATATTATAAATGGACTCCCTTACGAAACTAAAGAAATGATGCTTGAAACAGTTAAATTCTTAAATAAAATAAAAATAGACGGTATTAAAATACATATGTTACATATTTTAAAAAACACTATGATAGAAAAATTATATAATAAAGAAAAATTTCATATTTTAACAAAAGAGGAATATATTGATATAGTTTGTGATCAACTTGAATTATTAGATGAAAATATTGTTATCAATCGTATAACTGGGGATCCTATTAAAGATGATTTAATTGCGCCTACCTGGCTAATAAAAAAATTTTGTGTATTAAATGATATTGATAAAGAAATGAAAAAAAGAAATTCTTATCAAGGCATTAAAAAAAATCTATAATTTAAAAAAAGTCTTTTCGAAAACTATAGCTTTCGCAAGGACTTTTTTCTCACTTACTTTTTTTATCTTATTTTTTGTTTTTCATATTGTATTTGTCTAAATATGAATCCACTACAAAAATTCTAGAACATTAATTCAATATGTAACTTTAAAATAACTTTCTAACCTTTTACATTACTTTATCCAAACAATATATGGGTTTGTTGAAGTTCCATCTGCCCCTTCAAGCACTTCTGCTTGAGGCACAAGTGAAACCGAAGGCCGAACACCGTAAGAACTAATGACGTAGCCGCCGCTTAAGCTGCTGTTGGAACCGGTAATAAACTCTTCAATGCGGGCGCTGCCCAAGCCATACGGCGAGGAAGACCAAAAAACTTGATTTGTATATAAATAATATGTAGAATTTGTGGTTCGGTATTTTCCACCAGCAAGCATTATTTCATCTGCTGTTAATAATCCTACTGGATATGATAATACATTATTTCCATAATCTTTTGTTCCTCCAGCACCCACACTAAGTGTAAATGCATCATCATTATTTGGACATTCTATACTTGGACTATATGTTTGAACTACTCTTCCATATGCTCCATAATACATATATGAAGTTGTGCTACCTCCATTTGGATTCCAACCATTAAGAGCATATACACTCCTATCATTACACCATTTTTCATTTTCTAACATATGTGTTAATTTTGTCATTCCAGAATCTTCGCTTGCATACCATGTATTTATGTATGTTGCAATTGTTGATGGATTATCATTCGAATACATTTCTTCAAGTGCATCTTCTACAGTTTTTCCTCCTGTTAAACTTATATAATATGCTGTTGATGAATTAGTAAAATATATATAATATACTGTTGAACAATCTTCATCAAAACATGTATAATGATTGCTACTTAAAGAACTATATCCACTTGTCCAATTTAGATTTTCTTTTACAGTATTTAAAGTGTATATTCCATTAGAATATGTTACACTATTTCCATATTTATATTTTGTATATGCATCTGCTTCTGATGATGTCATTTGATATTCTAAAGTTGATGTTATATATCTCATTGAAGTAGAAGAACAAGTTGTGTTACTATTTCCACATGTATAATATCCTTTATATGAACTATAATTATCATCCCACTCGCTTTTCTTTATTGTTAGTGTTGTTCCACTAAGTGTATATGTTTCATCTCCATTATCTGTATATGATGTTCCAAGCACTACATTTGTATCTACATCATCTATATAATTACCTCCTGATAACGATAACGTATATGCATATGACGGTGCTGTTCCTGCTATATAATATGCACTATCGCAACTTGTTTGGGTTCCATCTTCACATCTATAATATCCTACTAAATTAGTTCTATTACTTGACCATGTATATGAAGTCACATTACTTCCATCACTATTATATAATATATAATTACCATCCTCATATTTTATATTATCTGCATAATAATATGCTGAATGACGATCAATTAAAGTTGATGTTAATATTGTTGTTATAGTAGTCATTGTTTTTGAACTATAAGCATATCTGGTTCCATAATAATATCCTATATCTGCTGGAGATGTCTTATTTGAATTAAACTTACTTGTTAAGGATAACTGTGTTGCTGTTCCGGTTGTATTTGTGCATTGTGGATTTTCCTTATTTGTATCAGAACTATCATATGTTGGTTCTCCATTATAAATTAGTTTTACTCCTCCTGTTGATGTTGTTCTAACAATTTTCCAGCAGTATTTTCCAAATACTACATTATTATTAGTTGCTGCTCCCCTATAGAAATATACAGGATTATCATCACTTGCTGTAGAACTAAATGTATATACTCCCTTACCATTTGTATCAGATGAAATATCACTATAACTTATACTATTTTCTGTATCTGTTCCAAGTGTTTGTTCTGCTACTGTATTATATAAAGAAACACAATTTTTACATGGTAACTTTCCCACAATTCCTTTAATAACATTATTACTTGTTACTTCCTGACTAAATAAAGCATATGAAGTATATCCTGCTATTGATATTAAAAATACCCCGATTAACAATAATAAAACTATATTAAATTCTTTTACATCTCTATATAAAAAGTTTTTTGTTCTTGTTTTACTTTTTATTTCTCCCATAAATATTCCTCTTTTCTCCACACAAAAAAGTATGATAACTATTCTATAAAATAGTTATCATACTTTTAAGTTTAATTCAACCTAGTTTTATATATTTTTTATTCTTCACATGAAATACATTTATTATCTAAAATTTCAGAAATATTTTCTCTTAATTTTTCTTCTAATTTTTCTTTAGTATTTTTATCCCAATATTCTTCTGGTGTTATATCTCCTGAAATTACTGATGTTTCATTATCATGTCCAATAATTTGTCCATCTAAAACAAATGTAACATCCGGAACAAAAATTCTTTTATTTCCTTCTTCATCATATAATAAATTTTCTTCTAATAAAGATACAATTTCTTTATAAATTTCTGTATTATTTGCCCTATCATCTTTTATATTAAAATAATAAATCTTTTCTATTCCCTCTTCCAATGCAACATCATTTAAAATTTTAACATAAGCCTTGCACCAAGGACACTCTGGAAAACCTAAATAAACAATACCTGTTCCATTTTCTAATATTTTTACTATTTCTTCCCCTGTTTTATAAACAAAAACATTTTCTCCTATACCATATTCTTTACTAAACTTATCACTATCATTTTCTTTATTAAAGAAAACAAAATAAATAGCACCTAAAATCAAAACAAATAAAACTAAAATAATTATATACTTAATACTTTTTTTCATAAAAACAACTCCTAAAAAAATTATAATTTTATTTTATCAAACTATTTTTTTAAAGTCTATACTTTAATCTTTTTTAGTATACATTTCTATAAAATGTTAAAAATAATTATTAGAAAATGGTGATTTTA
>JAZNOG010000039.1:0-43299 GCA_045580645.1 Bacilli bacterium | reverse complement strand
TATTATTTATAAACGTTATTGATTATTATAAAACAGTAGACATATATTTAGATAATAATTTCGTTGGGTCTTTTGTTACGACAATTAGTATTTTCTTTAATTATTCCAGTATTTATATTTATAATGATTATGTATTATTGTTTTTAGGAACTACTTATGGAGAACACGGTGTTATTTTTGATGAACATGATATATATTATTCGGAAATTACTGGAATGTATTCAGGTAGGTATTATATGAATTTAGACCAAGGTTTAATTTCTAGAAGTTATAAGGTTAAAGATGATAAAAATTTAGTAATATATAATCTTTTAGATAATATTGATTTAAATGGTGATATTAATATAACGACTGAATTTGATGATTCTATATCTTGCACTAATCCGGCAAATTATGGATGTACATGCAGTGCTTATTTTAATACTCCTTTACCTGAAGGGTCGCAATGTGCTTAAAATGTTTTAAGATTTAGTGCAATACTAAGTCTTTTTTATTTACATAATTGTGGAATTTATGTTTGAAAAATATTGTTTTTTTTGGTATTATTAAAATATAAGAGAGGTTGGTAAAAAATATGGAAAATAAAAAAAGAAAGAAATTAATAATAATTTTATCTATTATTATTGGTTTATTACTAGTGGGTTTTGGTAGCTATTTTGTTATTGATAAGTATTTTAGTAAAGACGATGTAGTTGATAAGAATGATGTTAATCAATCAAATGATGAAACTGATGTAGATAATGAAGAAGTAAATATTATTGCTAGTATAGATTTTGAAAGTGAACAGCAAGAACTTATTATGCAATATGATGATAATTTTGATTATTCGACAATTGAACATAATATAGTTGTAAATAATTTTAAATTAAATGAAAAATCTTATGAATTAGTTTTGAAAGTAGGTGCTTATGACGAATCTAATAATAATTATGAAAAATCACTTTCTATTTATTTAGATGATAAGTTTGTTGCAGAAGTAAATATTATTTCTAATTCATATGACTATAGTATTCATACATATAAAGATTATTTTATGATATCTGCTGCAAATGCTTCAGGTGCTAATTTATTTATTTTATCATCACAAAAATTAGAACGAGAAATTAGTATGAGTTCTTATGAAGAGGGAAAAGTTAATTTTGACAATATTGTAAATGGAATTATTTCACGCAATAGTTATGAAAAATTATCCAACTATACTTTTAATGTTTATGAAGAAAAATTTGATTTAAGTAATAATGATATTGATTATTCGAAAATTTTAGTAGAAAAAGTAAATTGTAAATCTTCAAATGTAAAATATGAATATAAAGGAATGTGTGGTTTTTATTTTAATATTTGGTTTGATGATTATCAAGGTGCATAAAATATAAGATTTAGTTTTAATACTAAGTCTTTTTTTGATATAATTTATTTAGTTATATTATGATGGAGCTTATTATGAAACATTTTATTAAAATTATTGTATTTTTGTTACTTTTTATGGTGCCTTTTAATGTTTTAGCTGTTAGTTTTAAACTTGATAGTGAAAAGGTTTTATTAGTTAATTTAAATGATGATAGTTTTTTGTATGAAAAAAATATAGATGAAAAGACTTATATTGCTTCTTTAACTAAGATAATGACTGCAATTGTGGTATTGGAAAATGTTCAGGATTTAAATTCTAAGGGAAAAATAATTTATGCTGATGTTAAAGATTTTGCTTATGATGTTCAACTTTCTGGGTTAAAACTTAATACTAATTATTCTTATATGGATTTGTTGCATGGTCTTTTACTTTCTAGTGGTGGAGATTGTGCGAATGCTTTAGCTAGGCTTACTTTTGGTTCTGTTAATAATTTTGTTAATGAAATGAATAAAAAGGCAAAAGAACTTGGTATGACTAATACTCATTTTGCAAATACAACTGGACTTGATGATAAGAAAAATTATTCTACTGCTAGGGATATATATATTTTGTTTAAATATGCTTTAAATAATGAAGTTTTTAATAAAATTGTAAGAACTTTATCTTATAATGCATCAGGTGTTTTGTTAGAACATACAATAGATTATTATTTTGATAAGTTTGATATTTCAATGCCTTATTTAATTGGAGGCAAGACCGGTAATGATGTAAAAGCAGGTTATTGTTTAGCTTCAATTGCTTCTTATAATGATGTTAATTATATGCTTATTACCTTAAATGCTAGTAATGTTCCTAATCATTTTGTTGATTCTAAAAAGATTTATGAATATTATATGAATAATTATGGTTATCAAGTTATTATTTCTAGTAATGATATTTTAAAAGAACTTGATACTAAGTATTTAAAAGAAGAAAAAATATATTTAAAGAGTAATAAATATTATAGTTATTATTTAGAAAATGATTATGAGAAAGATATAAAGACAGAGTATGTTGGTTATGAAGTTATTGATAATTCTTTTGAAAAAGGGGATTATATTGGTAGTTTATTTATATATTATGATGGAGAAGTTCTTGATGAAATAAAGTTATATTTAGAAGATGATATTCATTTTGATATTTTTAAATATCTTAAAGGAAATGTTGGTGTAGTTATTTTAGTTTTGTGTGTTTTGTTTTTGATAATTTTTGTTTTTGTTTTCATTAGAAAGATGGTTATTAAAATAAAATAATTATTGATTATTATATATTTTTAAGATATAATATCTAAATTGAAAGGAGTGTTATTGTGCAAGAGGGTTTTGAAAGATTAGATAAAATTGATAAAAAAATTAAATTTTATAAAGCTATGAGTATTATTAGTTTAGCTTTAAGTTGTAAAGAAGTGGCTTTTATTTTGCTTGAGCTGATTAAAGATGGGGAAAATTACTTTTCTTTACGTTTTGATTATTATGATGCTGCTATACATATACTTTTTGCAGATTTTTGGAATAGACGCGAGAAAACTGCTGTGGAAGAGAAAAAACGTTTGGAAAGTCATGATAATTTTAAATCATATGAAAGAACTAGACATATGTAGAATGAAGAATGGATTTGGTTGTAATGCTAAATCTTTTTTATTTTATTTTTTTGGAGACAGTTGACACCAATTTTGAAATACTTTATAATGTTGTTATCTTGTTATAGATTTTTTCAGGAGGTAGGATGTTAAGTGTTCTTGATTTAAGTGCAGTAAAATCTTTTTTAAATATATGTAAGAGAGAAATAAGAAAGGGTAATTGTTATTTTGTAGGATATAGAAAGATAAAAACGAATGGGAAAATTATTTCTGCTAAACAAGCTTTGATTGATATAGGAATTATGAATGTTAAAGAAATATGGGATCATGTTTATAAATTAGAAGTTTCTGATTATATTAAAGTGGATAGGGATTTTGATTTTTCTAGAGATATGAATTCTGAAGTTTATATTTTTAAAAAGTTAATAAATAGTAAGATGGTTTATATTAAATTAACGATGAATGGTAGAGGTATTATATGTATTTCTTTTCATGAAAGTTATTAGTTGTGAGGTGTTATGATGGATAAAAAAGTTTATTGTTTTTTTTGTGATAAGGATGTTTCTTATGATAAAAAAAATGTAGAAAATATTTATACTGTTCGTGGAAGTGATGTATGTGTTAAGGAAGAAGTTTTCATTTGTTCTTGTTGTGGCAATGAGTTAGTTAATGCTAATTTAAATGAGTCTTTTTATTTAATTTATAATGAGTATTTAAAATTAAATGGATTAAGTTTTGAAAAGTTAAAAGAAATAAGAAAATTTTATAATCTATCTCAAGAACTTTTTGCTTCTGCTTTAAACTGGAGTAAAAAAACTGTTACTAGGTATGAAAATGCTATGTCTTTGCCTCAAAATCAGTATATTTCTATTTATAAGAGTATTGAAAATAATAAGGCTGAATTTTTAAAGATTTTGAATAGTAATAGAAATAAAATAGATGATAAAATTTATTTTAAGATTTTGGATTTAATAAAATTAGAGATTGATATTAAAACTGTTAATGTATTTTTGTATGTTCTAAAAGATAATTATTTAACAAGAACCCAAATAATGAAAAATCTTTTTGCTATTGATTTTGAGTCTTTTAAGGAAAGAGGAAGTTCTATTACTAATTTAAAATATGCACATGGTGATTATGGACCGGTTATTGATAAAAAGGATGCTTGTCTTAATTTTTTAATTAAACATAATTATGTAGAAATTGTAAATAATGAAGAAGATTATATTTTATTTAAGCCGATTTTGGAGTGTGATAATAGTTTGTTTTCTTCTGAAGAATTAAATACAATGGATAAAGTGCTAAAAAAATTAAGGGGTAAAAGTTCTTTGGAATTAACTAATTGGTCTCATTCTTTTAAAGGATGGATTGATACTAAAAGTGGTAAGCAAATTAGTTATGATTATTCAAAATATTTCGATTTAGATAAAGGATGGTAGTTTTTGTTTATTAAAAGTTATTTTTTGCATATATTATTAGAGTGATTGTAAAAAATAAAAAAATAACTAAAACTAATTGACAAATTTGTTACTTAGTGATATATTACTGGTGTTTGAATTTTATTTAGGTGTGTTTAGGCAGGCCTATTTAAAAAAATGAAAAAAGATACACCTGGATATGTGTAGAAAGGAGACGTTATGCCAACAATAAATCAACTTGTTAGAAAAAAGAGAACTGATAAGGTTAGAAAGAGTAAATCTCCAGTATTAGGAATTAGAACTAATACATTAGAGAAGAAATCTTATGAAATACCTTCACCACAAAAACGTGGGGTATGTATTCGTGTAGGAACTAAGACACCTAAAAAACCAAACTCAGCTTTGAGAAAATATGCTCGTGTTCGTTTAAGTAATGGTAAAGAAGTGGATGCTTATATTCCTGGAGAAGGACATAACTTACAAGAACATAGTGTTGTTCTAATTCGTGGTGGTCGTGTTAAAGACTTAATCGGTGTTCGTTATCATGTTGTTCGTGGAACAATGGATACTCAAGGGGTTAAAGACCGTAAACAAGCTCGTTCTAAATATGGAACTAAAAAAGGAAAATAATAATAAAGGAGGATAAATATGCGTAAGAAACGTGCAGTTAAGAGAGATGTTTTACCAGATCCAATATACAAATCTAAAGTTGTTACTAAGTTAATTAACTCTATGATGATAGATGGAAAACGTGGTAAATCAGAAAAAATCTTATATGATGCATTTAACATGATTAAAGAAAAAACTGGTAAAGAACCAATGGAAGTATTTAATCAAGCACTTGAAAATATAAAACCAGCACTTGAAGTTAAATCTCGTCGTGTTGGTGGCTCTAATTATCAAGTTCCAATTGAAGTTTCTGAAGAAAGAGCTCAAGTTTTAGGACTTAGATGGTTAGTTAATTATGCAAGACTTAGAGGCGGTAAAGGTATGGCTGAAAAGTTAGCAAATGAAATTATTGATGCTTCAAATGGAATAGGAGCTTCAGTTAAAAAACGTGAAGATACTCACAGAATGGCAGAAGCTAATAAGGCATTTGCACATTATAGATGGTAGGAGGAATAAAGTATGGCAAGAGATACAAGTTTAGAAAAAACTAGAAATTTTGGTATCATGGCACATATTGATGCCGGTAAAACTACTTCTACTGAACGTATTTTATTTCACACTAAGAAAATCCACAAAATAGGAGAAACTCATGATGGTGCTTCTCAAATGGACTGGATGGAACAAGAGAAAGAACGTGGTATTACTATTACTAGTGCCGCTACTACTGCTTTCTGGAAAGGTTATAGATATAATATTATCGATACTCCAGGACACGTAGACTTTACTGTTGAAGTTCAAAGAAGTTTAAGAGTTCTAGATGGTGCAGTTACACTATTAGATGCTCAAGCTGGTGTTGAACCTCAAACTGAAACTGTTTGGAGACAAGCTAGTGAATATAATGTTCCTAGAATTATCTTTGTTAACAAAATGGATAAGATGGGAGCAGATTTCAATTATACATTAAAATCAATTGATAGTAGATTTGCAGTTAATGCTAAACCTATTGAATGGCCAATTGGCGCTGAAAATGAGTTTGATGGTGTTGTTGATTTAATAACTAGAAAAGCTTATCATTTTGATGGTAATCCAGAAGAAAATTATACAGAAATTGAAATTCCAGCAGATTTAAAAGATATAGTTGAAGAAAAAAGAACTGAACTTTTAGAAGCTATTGCTGAATTTGATGATGAACTAATGGAAAAATACCTTGAAGGTGAAGAAGTTAGTGTAGAAATGATTAAAAAAGCAATTAGAACTGGAGTTTTAAGAGCAGAATTCTTCCCAGTTATGTGTGGAACTGCTTTAGGAAATAAGGGTGTTAAGTTATTGCTTGATGCTGTTATTGATTATTTACCATCTCCACTTGATGTTCCATCTGTTAAGGGTGTTACATTAAAAGGTGAAGAAGATGAAAGAAAAGTTTCTGATTCAGAACCATTTAGTGCTTTAGCATTTAAGGTTATGACAGATCCATTTGTTGGTAGACTTACATTCTTTAGAGTTTACTCTGGACATTTAACTAGTGGTAGTTATGTTCTTAACTCTACTAAAGATGTTAAAGAAAGAATTGGTCGTATTCTTCAAATGCACGCGAATGATAGAACTGAAATATCAGAAGTATGGACTGGTGATATAGCAGCAGCTGTAGGCCTTAAAAATACTACTACTGGAGATACTTTATGTGATGAAAAGAAACCAATTATTCTTGAATCTATTGAAGTTCCAGCCCCAGTAATTGAACTTGCTATTGAACCTAAGTCAAAAGCAGATCAAGATAAGATGGCTATTGCTTTACAAAAACTTGCTGAAGAAGATCCAACATTTAGAGTTAGAACAGATCCTGAAACTGCTCAAACAATTATTGCAGGTATCGGTGAGTTACACTTAGATGTATTAGTAGATCGTATGAGAAGAGAGTTCCATGTTGAAGCTAATGTTGGTAAACCACAAGTTGCTTATCGTGAAACACTTACTTGTGCAGGAGATTGTGAAGGTAAATACATTAAACAATCAGGTGGACGTGGACAATATGGACATGTTTGGATTAAGTTTGAACCAAACCCTGATAAAGGATATGAATTTGTTGATGCAATAGTTGGTGGTGTAGTTCCTCGTGAATATATACCAGTTACTGATAAAGGAATTCAAGATGCACTTAAAACAGGTATTTTAGCTGGATATCCAATGATAGATGTTAAAGCTACATTATTTGACGGTTCATACCATGATGTAGACTCATCTGAAATGGCATTTAAGATTGCAGCTTCTATGGCTTTAAAAGAAGCTAAAAATAAATGTAAACCTGTATTATTAGAACCAATCATGAAAGTTGATATAGTTGTTCCAGAAGAATATTTTGGAAATGTTATGGGAGATATTACTTCTCGTCGTGGAAAACCACTTTCACAAGAATCAAGAGGTAATTCAATAGCATTTGCTGCTATGGTTCCACTTTCTGAAATGTTTGGTTATGCTACTAGTATTAGATCTAATACACAAGGTAGAGGTTCTTTCCAAATGGTTCCTGATCATTATGAGGAAGTTCCAAGAAATATTGCTGAAGAAATTATCAAAAAAAGTGGTAATTAATTCAAAAAAAATAATAATAACAGTTGAAAAAATATCAATTGTTAGATAAAATTATATTGTAATTAAAAAAGGAGGAAAAAATTATGGCAAAAGAAAAATTTAACCGTAGTAAACCACATGTTAATGTAGGTACAATTGGTCACGTTGACCACGGTAAAACAACTTTAACTGCTGCTATTACAAAAGTTTTAGCAGAACAAGGAGGAGCACAATTCGTTGATTATGCAAATATTGATAAAGCTCCAGAAGAAAGGGAACGTGGAATTACAATTAACACTTCTCACGTAGAGTATGAAACTGACAATCGTCACTATGCTCACGTAGATTGTCCAGGACATGCCGATTATGTTAAAAACATGATTACAGGTGCTGCTCAAATGGACGGAGCTATCTTAGTTATTGCTGCTACAGATGGTCCAATGGCTCAAACAAGAGAACATATTCTATTATCACGTCAAGTAGGAGTACCAAGAATGGTTGTATTCTTAAATAAATGTGATATGGTTGATGATCCAGAATTACTAGAATTAGTAGAAATGGAAGTTCGTGACTTATTAAATGAATATGGATTCGAAGGAGATGACACTCCAGTTATTACTGGTTCTGCATTAAAAGCTCTTGAAGGAGATCCTGAATATGTAGGAAAAGTAAAAGAACTTATGGCTGCTGTTGATGAATGGATTCCAACTCCAGAACGTGATACAGAAAAACCATTCTTAATGAGTATTGAAGATGTATTCACAATCACTGGACGTGGAACTGTTGTTACAGGACGTGTTGAACGTGGACAATTAAAACTTAACGATGAAGTTGAAATCGTTGGTATTAAAGATACTAAGAAAACTGTTGTTACAGGTATCGAAATGTTCAAAAAATCTTTAGATTATGCTGAAGCAGGAGACAATGCTGGTGTATTATTACGTGGTATTTCTCGTGAAGAAGTTGAACGTGGACAAGTATTATCTAAACCAGGATCAGTTACTCCACATAAGAAATTTACTGCTCAAGTTTATGTATTATCTAAAGAAGAAGGTGGAAGACATACCCCATTCTTTGCTAACTACAGACCACAATTCTATTTCAGAACTACAGACGTTACTGGTGTTATCGAACTTCCAGCAGGAGTTGAAATGGTTATGCCAGGAGACAATGTAGAAATGACTGTAGAATTAATTCATCCAATTGCACTTGAACAAGGAACTAAATTCTCTATCCGTGAAGGTGGAAGAACAGTTGGTGCTGGTTCAGTATCTGCAATTATTGAATAATAAATTTAAGGACGATGAAAATCGTTCTTTTTTTTGACTTTTATTTATTTTATATGCTATGATAGATATGTTTATTGATGTTAAAAATATAGGGAGGTTAGGTATGAATATAAAATATTTAAAGGATTATCGTGAAAAAATTAGTTCACTTAGTGAAGAAGAAAAAAGAAAAAGGGATTTATATTTGAAAGGAATTGCTGAAGGAACAATTTATGGTCCTTCTACTGGTGTTCCTAGCATTGATAAAGTTTGGTTAAAATATTATAGGGATGAAAAAATTGACCAAAGTTTACCACTAATGAGCATGTATGATTATATGATTCATTGTAATAAAAATAATATGAATAGCACTGCTATTACTTATTATGGCAATAGGATAAGTTATAAGAAACTTATAGAGAAAATAGAAGAAACTGCTAAGGCTTTTGTTAAAATGGGCGTTAAAAAAGGTGATGTTGTAAGTGTTGCAATGCCTTCAATGCCTGAAACTATTTATAGTATTTATGCTTTAAATAAGATTGGCGCAACTATAAATATGGTTGATCCTCGTGTTCCAACAGATAAACTTAAAGATTATATAAATATGTCTAATTCTAAATTTTTAGTAGTAATTGATAAGTGTTATCCTAAGATAAATGAACTTATTGATGATACAAAACTTAAAAAAACAGTATTTGTTTCACCTTTTGAATCTTTACCTTTTGGTTTAAGAGAAATTAAAAAATCTATTGATCAAGGTTATAAAAACTATAAGAAGAATTTATCTTATAGAGATTCATATGTTGATTTTGTAAGTTTTATTAAAGATGGTAAGGATACTATAGT
Organism: Bacilli bacterium; assembly: GCA_045580645.1. Taxonomy (GTDB): domain Bacteria; phylum Bacillota_I; class Bacilli_A; order RF39; family UBA660; genus HGM10836. The sequence continues at coordinate 33,624 of JAZNOG010000039.1, read as the reverse complement.
AACTAAGGCAGAATATGAAAAAGGAATGGATTCTGTTATTATTTACACTAGTGGCACTAGTGGTGAACCAAAGGGTGCAGTATCTTCAAATGAGGCATTTAATAATATGGCTTATTTTCAATCAGATTCTATTGTTAATGTAGAAGTGGGGGATAAATTTTTGCTTATTATGCCACCATTTATTGCTTATGGTCTTGCAATAGGGATTCATGGACAACTTTGTACTGGACAAAACTTAGTAATGATTCCAACATTTAATATTGATAATCAAGCAGAGATGTTAGGTAGTCTTGTTAAAAAACATAAACCTCAAACAATAATGGGGGTGCCAGCTTTCATGGTTGATTTAATAAAACATCCATCAATGCAAAAACTTGATTGTTCATTTTTGAAGAATGTTATTGTTGGTGGGGATGGAATGATTCCTGATTTAGAAGCAGATGTTGATAAATTTTTGATCGAACATGGTAGTAGTGCTAGGGTTACTAAAGGATATGGAATGACTGAAGTTAATTCTTGTTCAACATATACTAGAGATTTTAGATGCAATGAAAATGGTAGTGTTGGTATTCCTTTGATTGGGGATAATTTTAGATTTTTAAAACCAATGGTTGATGAAAATGGAGAAGCTATTGAGCTTACTAATTTTAATATAGATGCACATGAGGAACTATCTTATGGAGAAGTTGGGGAAATATTTATGCTTTGTCCTACAGTGATAAATGATTATTTAAATAATGAGAAAGCTTCCTTTAAAGTGTTTTTTACTACTAATACTGGTGAGAAATGGGTTCGTTCTGAGGATTTGGGTAGAATGGATGAAAATGGTAATATTTTTATTGATGGAAGAATGAAAAGAATTATTATTCGTCCTGATGGACATAATGTTCCACCTTTTGCTATTGAAGAAATAATTAATAGACATCCTAAAGTTCATGCTTCAGCAGTTGTTGGTAGACCTAGTGATAAACATGAACATGGTGCTTATCCAGTAGCGTATATTGTATTAAAAGATGAATTTAAGGACGATTATGAAGAAGTTCTTGAAGAATTAAAAACAGAAATTGGTAGAAAACTTCCTACTAGAGATATTGCTAATTTTTATGAACAGGTAGATGAAATACCTTTAACTAATATAGGAAAAGTTGATTATAAAGCTTTGGAAGCAAAAGAAAAATCAATGGTATTACAAAGAACTAGAAAATAATAGTTCTTTTTTAGTGGACTTTTTCTACTCTTTTTGTTACAATTTAGATAGAATAACGATAGTAAAAAGGGAGTGGTATTGTGACCAATAATGCTTATACGATACTTAGTTTAGTATATAATCTTTTGGTGTTGATTTGTTTTTTTTCTAAAAAGAGGATAAAAACTTTAGAAAATAGAATTTATAGTTTTTTACTTATAATCAATTTTTTTAATATAGTTATTGCTTTAATGAGTTTTTTAACTATTATGAATGCTCAGGAATTACCTTTTTTAAATAATTGTGTTTCTAAAACGCTGATTGTTTTATTTGCAACTTGGGTTATAGTGTTTACTTTATATGTGTATTTAATATCATATAATAAGGTAAGTAATAAAGAATTTGAAAAGTCTTATAAGAAGTTTAAAAAGATTATTTTAACTATATTTGGTTTTGTAATTATTTTGATATATGCTTTACCTTTATATTATTTTGGTGAAAATGGTATTGGATATTCATATGGTCCAAGTGCGAATGTGGTGTATGCTCTTACTACTTTATCAATTCTTTCATGGCTTGTTATGACAATTGTTAATTATAAGAATATTAAAAGCAAAAAATATTTACCTGTTTTAATTTTTATTATTTTAATAATTATTGTTGTTGCTATTCAAAAGATTAATCCCGCATTACTTTTGATAACTGCGATGGAAACGTTTGTTACTGTAATAATGTATTTTACAATAGAAAATCCTGATTTGTATATGATTGATGAATTGTATAAAAATAAAACTTTAGTTGAACAAACATATGAGGATAAATCTAATTTCTTATTTGAAATGACTCAAGAAGTAAGAAGACCTTTATTTAAGATTCATAATTTATGTGATGAACTTAAAACTAGTAATACCAAAGAAGAACTTAAAAAAGGAATTGTTTTAGTAGATAATTATATAAAACAACTTGATTTTGTTGTTAATGATGTATTAGATGTTAATAGTTTAGATGCTCAAAAGCTTAGGGTTGTTAATAATAAATATAATGTTAATAATTTATATAATGAAATTGTTATAAATGCAAAAAATTGTTTAAGTAAGAATGTAGAGTTTAGAACAAAAATAAGTAATAATATTCCATCTTTATATGGTGATAGTATTAAACTTAAACAAATGGTTTTATCACTTCTTTTAGATGCAGTTAAAAGAACAAAAAATGGATTTATTGATTTTACGATCGATTCTATTGATAGGTTTGATGTGTGTAGATTAATTATTTCTATAAAAAGTTCTTCAAATGGTATGTCTTTGGAGGAAATTAATGAGATACTTTCTTCTACTGGTGAATTAAGTGAAGAAGATATTAATAATATCGGTAAAAAGGAAATGAGTATGCAGTTATGTCAAAAAGTAGTTAAACTACTTGGTGGAACTCTTATGATAAAGACTAATGATGAACTTGGTTTTGAAATGATGCTTGTTATTGATCAAAGAGTTAGTGAAGAAAAGAATAAAATGTCTATTCTTGATCAGTATGAATATTATGTTAAAAAAACAAAAACTGTTTTAGTTGTTTGTGAAGATAAAGATAGTATTAGTCTATTAAAGAAAAAGTTCAAAAGCAATGGAATTACTGCTTCGTATTTGTTGAATGGAAAAGATGCTCTTATGAAGTTAAATTCAGGTAGAAAGTATGATTATATATTGATTAGTGATGAACTTTTGAATATGACTGGTTTTGAATTGTTTAAGGAAATGAAAAAGATTAAAGGTTTTAATATTCCTGTTGTTATAATGCTTGAAAAAGATAAAGAGAGCATTAAAGAACATTATCTAAATGATGGTTTTAGTGATTACATTTTATTAGATAATTTAGGGGCCTCTGTTCAAGAAATTATTGATAAGTATTAAGGTGTTGACATCTTATTTACGTCTTAAAATTTGACATTGTTTGCTATTTCTGGTAAAATATATAACTGTCACGTGAAAAAGAGGTGTAGTAAACAATGTTTTATGATGAAGAAAGCGCGATAAGGATGTGCGAAGAAGTTCCGCTCAATTTATTTGAACTTATTAATGAAGGACATTTAGATTTAGTGGATAAAATTCTAGCAAAAAGAATAGTAGATATAAATGAAACAAATCAAAATGGTGATGATGTTTTAACATATTTATTGAAAAAGGGTTCTTATGAATTGGTATTAAAATACATGAAGAGAAAAGAATGGAATGTAAATCATCAAAATAATGATGGTGATACATTTGCGCATATACTTGTGACTAAAAAATATTTGGATGTTATGGGTATTATAAATCAACTTTTAAAGATTGATATGTTTATACCAAATATAAGGAATAAAAAAGGGGAGACAATACTTGACAAATCTATTAACAATAGTTACATTTATACAACAATTAAGATACTTGAGGATGAAAGATTTAATAACATTGATTTAGTATCTTTTAAGAATTTGTATGAAAATTATATTAAAAATGATAGTTATGGTAAGTATTCTAAGTTAAATAATTTAGAAATAATTATTGATAGTTTATCTTTAAAAGAATTATTACCAAAACTTGAAAAGCTTGTAAATTTTATTAAGAGTAATTTAGAAGAGATTAAGAAAGCTTTTGAAAATAATCAAACTAAAATGCTTGATGATTTAATTTATGGCGTTATTAAAGAAAATGCTTAAAGATAAGGTAAAATATTGATTATTTTATCTTTTTCTTTTATAATCTTATACGTGGAAGTGATGTTATGTTATTACCGAATTTAAAAGAAGCAAGAGTTAGAACTAAAAATGAAGTTATAACTAAGGAATTTGAATTTAATGATAAATATAAGAATATTGCAGTTGATAAAAAGTATTTTATTAAAACTTATGGTTGTCAAATGAATGAACATGAAAGTGAGAATATAAGTGCTTTATTAGAACTTATGGGTTATGAGAAAGTTATCGAAATGGATGATGCTGATTTAATTATTTTAAATACTTGTTCAATTAGAGAGAATGCTCATAATAAGGTTTTTGGTATGCTTGGAAGAATTAAACATATGAAGCAAACTAAAAAGGATTTAATTGTAGGTTTTATGGGTTGTATGGCTCAAGAAGAGGTTGTGGCTACTGAAATACTTAATAAGTATAAATGGCTTAATTTTGTGCTTGGAACGCATAAAATAGAGGAATTGTGTGAAATAGTATATCAATCAATTAAGGAAAAAGGTCTTAAGGTAGAAGCTCCAAGTATTGAAGGTAATATTGTTGAGGGTCTTCCTGTTAATAGAAATAGTAAATATAAGGCATTTGTTAACATTATGTATGGTTGTGATAAGTTTTGCACTTATTGTATTGTTCCTTATACTAGAGGTAAACAAAGAAGTAGAAACAAAGATGATATATTAGAGGAAGTTAGAACTTTAGTAAGTGATGGTTATAAAGAAGTTACTCTTCTTGGTCAAAATGTTAATGCATATGGTAAAGACTTAAATAGTGATTATAACATGGCTAATTTACTTTCTGATGTTGCTTTAACTGGAATAGAAAGAGTTAGATTTATGACTAGTCATCCTTGGGATTTTACTGATGAAATGTTAGATGTTATAGCAAAATACGATAATATTATGCCTAGCATTCATTTGCCTGTTCAATCTGGAAATAGTGATATGTTAAAGATAATGGGTAGAAGATATACTAAGGAAGAATATTTAAACTTGGTTGAAAGAATAAAAACAAAAATACCTAATGTTGCTATTACGACTGATATTATTGTAGGTTTTCCAAATGAGACAGAAGAACAATTTAACGATACTTTAGATGTTGTAGAAAAATGTAAATATGATTTAGCTTATACTTTTATCTTTTCAAAAAGAGTTGGAACTCCTGCTTATAATATGAAGGATAGTGTTTCTTTAGAAGAAAAAGAACAAAGATTATATAAATTGAATGAACTTGTTAATAAATATGCTTTAATTAACAATCAAAAGTTAATTGGATCTATTCAAAAGGTTTTAGTAGAAGGTTATAGTGAAAAGGATAATAATCTTTTAATGGGTTATACTGAAACTAATAAATTAGTTAATTTAACAGGTGATTCTTCTATAATAGGAGAAATTGTTAATGTTAAGATAGTGGACGCTAAAACTTGGAGTTTAGATGGAGAATGTATTGATTAGATATATTCTTTTTATATAAAAAAAATCGCATTTTTTTGCGATTTTTATCTTGTTCTTTGGTAGACTATTTCTTCTAATTTAGTATTAAATGATGATGTTAAAATGAATAATCCATCTTCTGTGTCTGATATTTGAACTTTATTTCCTAATAATTCATTTAATATATCAATTGCATATTCTTCTGTTATTGCAATTCCATGTTCTTCTGCTATTTTTATTAAATCTTCTTTAAGTTTATCTAATAATTCTTTTTCTGATTTATCTTCAAATTTTGGAATCATTGGAAAAATTTTGTCAGGCATATATTGATTATGCATATTACCCCCCTTTTTTTGTTGTTTTCATTATATTACTTTTTTGCTTATTTGTCAATGAATTTAATATTTTGGTTTCTTTTGGTTTCTTTTGGTTTCTTTACATTTTGGTTTCTTTATTTGTAATTTATATTGTGATAAGATTTATGTGGAAAAATTCAAATGATATTTTTTTATCAACAATTTAGTGTTTTTAGCATACATTAAATTGAGGGGTGATTCTCGTGGCTAGCTATAGAGAAATAGTTACTAAAACTGTAATTGGTAAAGGTAAGAAAACATTTTCTAATCATTATACTTTAGTGCCTACTGAACTTCCTACTACTATACTTGGTTGTTGGATTATAAATCATAAGTTTAGTGGTTTTAAGGAAGGGGATAAGGTTAGAGTTCAAGGTTCATGTGATGTTAATATTTGGTATTCTTATGATAATGATACTAAAACTGTTGTATCTAGACAAACTATACAGTATGATGAACTACTAGCAATTGGTAAGAAAGCTGAAAGTGATATTTCTAATAATGAAGAAGTAATTGTTAGGAGTTTAAAACAACCTATTTGTTCTAAAGTAGATATTGTAAATAATAATATTGAGTATGATGTTGAAAAAGAACTTGGCATTGAAATTGTTGGGGATGCAAAGGTAAGAATTGTAGTAGATGAAGAAGAAGATGAATGGGATGAAATATTGGACGAAGATGAAGAGGAAGAACTAATGAAAGAAATTGGCGAAAATGTTGATGAAAACTTTATTAACGAGGAAAAATAAACTCAGTTTTGAGTTTTTTTTATAAATATATTTGATTGTCAACATTTTTTGGTTGACAAGCGTTATTTTTTGGTTTATACTACTAAATGAATTAGAGGAAGGAGTGAAATTATGGCAGTAAAATTAAGATTAACAAGAATGGGATCAAAGAAAAGACCAAGTTATCGTATTGTTGCAACTGATTCTAGATCTCCAAGAGATGGTGAATACCTTGAATTAGTTGGTTTTTATAATCCTTTAACTGAACCAGCTGAAGTAAAAATCAATGAAGAAGTAGCTTTAAAATGGTTAAGAAATGGTGCGATTATGACTGACACTACTAGAGATTTATTTAGTAAGGCAGGAATACTTAAAAAATTCCATGAAGAAAGAAGTAGTAAGTAATTATGGATTTATTGAAGTTAACAGAAGATTTGATTTTAGCTATAACTGTTGATAAAGATATGGTTGCTGTTAAGGAATTTCCTACTGAAGAGGAAAATACTTTATTGATTCAAGTGATGGTATCTGAAGAAGATATGGCTAGAGTAATAGGAAAAAATGGTAAAGTAATTAACGCTATTAGGACTTTAGTTCAAGCAAGTAGCTGGACAAGAGATAATAAATTAATAAAAATTAATGTAGATAGTATATAAAATTACTTGACAAATTAAAAAATATAAGTATAATTAAAAATGTCCGATTAATTTTGGACATATTTGGGGAATTAGCTCAGCTGGCTAGAGCACCTGCCTTGCACGCAGGGGGTCAAGGGTTCGAATCCCTTATTCTCCACCAATATGTATTTTACCCTTGTTTATCGAGGGTTTTATTTTGCAATGTTATTTTTGACAAAATTGTGAAAATATGTTATTATGAATATGTCAAGGAAACTTGCATAAAATAAAAAAGAATACATTTGATTGTCGGAATCAAATGCGTTCCCTTATTTGGGTTGCATCTGAAATCAACTTATGTTGAAATCAGATGCTTTTTCTATTTAAGAAGTAAAATTATTACAACTAGAAATAGGAGTAATATTATAATAAATAGAGAAAATTCTCTTTTAGTCATAAATATCACCACCTTTCATTTATCATATGATATTTGAAAGGGAAAGCATCTGATATATTTTCAAATGTATCCATAAATATTATATCAAACAATTGTTTATAAAACAATAATTTTTGGTTAATTTTATTTGGTGTTTTTAAAACTATTCTCTATTTTTAGTTTTTATAGTATAATTGTATTATGGATATGGTGATGTTATGGAAAAATATAAAGAATTATTTGATAAACTTTTTTCTTCTATTAACAATAGACTTCTTTTTTTAGAGGAAAAAAATATTGAAAAGGAAGTTTTGAATGAAAGAGTTACACTTTTAAATGAGTTAGTTGAGTGTTTTGAACTTACTGATTATGCTGCTATTGGAGTTGAACTTGATAATATTAGTAGATTGATAAACAAGATATTTACTAATGGTGAATATCAAAATCTTTTTAGGGATTTAGTTAGAAATGTAAATGCTTTTAATACTTATGTTTCTAATGGTGTTGATCTTTATTCTGATGAAATAAAAAGGGTTATTACATTTATAAATGAATTTAAATCTCGTTTAATTGTTGATTTATCATCTTCAGAAAATAAATTAAAAGAATATGATGGATTTTCTAGAGAAGATATTGTTAAGTATAAAAATATACTTAGAAGTTTTAAGTGTGATTGTCCTTTAACTGATGTAGAACTTGAGATGTTATCTAAAGATGTAATTGAAAAAGAATTTGAGTTTAATGATCAAATTAGATTATTTGAAAACATTAGAATGTTTAATAGTAATTCTGTTTTAACTGATGATTCTATTTCAATATTAAATATGGTTGATTTTGGTTATGAAGAAATTGAACTTCCTGTTTTAGAGGATAGTGAGAAAAAGAAACTTTCTTTTATAGTGGGTGGTTATGCTTCTTTGATGGATTCTTCTATGTTTGATTTTGAAGAGTTTTCTAATGATGTTGTTTTAGATGATAAAAATTATTCTTTAAATGGATTTTCATTTGTTATTGATTCTTTGTTATTAAAATTACAAGATAAAATATATGAAGTTTCTTCTTTTTATGATGAAAAAGGATTTTATTTAGATGAAAATTTAAGAACTGAATGTGTAAAAGAATTTAATAAATATGTTGAACTTTATAATATGTTAAGGGATTATAGGGAAAACTCTATTAGTTTATATAAAAGTGAAAAATATGAAGATTTAATTGAAGAAGATGCTGTTAATAATTTGTATTTTGCTTTTCCTGGAGATGTAGATGAAAATTCTGTTTCTTATTTTGAAAAAGATTTAAAGGATGTTCCTGAGGAATATTTATCTAGGGTTGGCAGTTTGTTATTTGATTTTAAAAAGGGTATTTTAACAAAAAAACATATTGAAACATTTTCTGGTAATGATATTAGATTAAATGGTTATAAAAAGTTGAAAAGTGATTTTATTAGAATTCTTGTTAAGCATATTTCTGAAAATAATCATTTGATTGTTGGTGTTTTTGTCAAGAAAAAAATGAGTGATTATTTAAATTATCCGTCAATGACTAAAAGAAATACTAATGTTGATGTAAATAATCCTTTGATGGGTATTGAGGTAGAAAAAAGAATTGTCTCTTATGTAAGTGATAATAAAAGAGTTAGTTCAAGATAGATATATTAAATTAAAATATATCTTTTTTTTATTTTGTTTCAATAGTATAATGTTTATGGAGGATGATTGAAGTATGGATAAAGTATTAAAAGAAGCTTTAGAAAAAGAGTTGGAAAGGCAAAATAATAATGTTGAACTTATTGCATCTGAAAATTATGTATCAAAGGATGTTCTTGCTCTTCAAGGAAGTATTTTAACTAATAAGTATGCAGAAGGGTATCCTGGAAGAAGATATTATGGTGGATGCGAATATGTAGATATTTTTGAAAATAAAGCTATAGATTATTTAAAAGAGTTATTTGAATGTAAGTATGCAAATGTTCAACCTCATTCAGGTAGTAGTGCAAATATGGCTGTTTATAGATCTTTATTAAATCGTGGTGATAAAGTAATGGGCATGAATTTATCTCATGGTGGTCATTTAACTCATGGACATTTTATAAATTTTAGTGGCATTGATTATGAAATTGTTTCTTATAACGTTAATAAAGAAACAGAAGAAATAGATTATGAGGAACTTGAAAAACTTGCTATGGAAGAAAAACCTAAAATGATTATTGCAGGTGGTAGTGCTTATTCTAAAATTATAGATTTTAAAAGGTTTAGAGAGATTGCAGATAAATGTGGTGCTTATTTAATGGTAGATATGGCTCATATTGCTGGTCTTGTTGCAGCGGGTGTTCATCCTAGTCCAGTTCCTTATGCAGATGTAGTAACCTCTACAACACATAAAACACTTAGAGGTCCTCGTGGAGGAATAATTTTAACTAATGATGAAGAAATTAGTAAGAAAATAAATAAAACAATATTCCCAGGAATTCAAGGTGGTCCTTTAATGCACGTTATTGGTGCAAAGGCACAATGTTTTTATGAAGCATTATCTGATGAATTTAAGGAATATCAAAAACAAGTAGTTAAAAATGCTAGGGTATTTAGTGATTCTTTTATCAATTTAGGTGTTAGAGTAGTAGCAGGGGGGACAGAAAATCATTTGTTACTTTTAGATGTAAAATCTTCTTATGGAATCAGTGGAAAAGAAGCCGAAAAGGTTTTAGATAGAGTTTATATTACATGTAATAAGAATACTATTCCATATGATGAAGAGTCTCCAAATGTAACAAGTGGAATTCGACTTGGAACTCCTGCGATGACTACTAGAGGATTTAAAGAAGAAGAGTTTGTTCTGCTTGCAAATTTAATCGATAAAGCTCTAAAAAATATAGATAATGAAGAAGTTTTAGATGAAATATCTAGAGATGTTCTTGAATTAACTAAAAAATTCCCAATAAATCAGTAAAATTGCATAAATTTATTGACAAATACATATAAAACTAGTATAATCTTGATTGTAAAAAAGGAAAGAGATGTATTATATCCACCTGATAGCGAGTAGCTGTAGGTCAAAAGCCAGACATGATTTATATGATGTTTTTATGGTGTGGATTTTAGAATGCATTTCGCATTCTTTTTATATTTTATGGAGGTGTTTAGTATAGCTAACAAAGAAAATGATTTGTTATGTAATGAACAAATTAAAATTAGTCATGTATTAGTAATTGGCCCAAATGGGGAACAACTTGGAGTTAAACCTATAAAGGATGCTTTAACTATTTCAAATTATGCAGGGCTTGATTTAGTATTAATTAGTCCTAATGCAAATCCTGCAGTATGTAAGATTATGGATTACAACAAGTTTAAGTATGAGAAAGCTAAAAAACAAAAGGAAGCCAGAAAAAAACAACAAGCAAATGCTGTTGAACTTAAGGAATATCGCTTATCACCAGTAATCGATGTTGGTGATTTTGAAACTAAACTTAGAAATGCTTCTAAGTATTTAGAAAAAGGTCATAAGGTTAAATTAAGTATTAAGTTCAAAGGAAGACAAATGGCTCATCCTGAACTTGGAGAAGAAATAATGAATAAATTTTCTGATAGAGTTAAAGATATTGCTGTTATCGAGCAAAAGGCTAAACTTGAAGGAAGAAACATGACAATGTTACTTGCACCAAAAAAAGAAAAGTAGGAGGAAAAAATATGGCAAAGAAAGTAAAGGCAAAAACTCATAAAGCCAGCAAAAAAGTTTTAAACATTAGACAAAGTGGTTCTATTACTAAAGCTAGAGGAGGAGTTTTACACAAAACTGGTAAAAAATCTGGAAAAGTTAATAGAGACAAAAGAAAAGGTTCTGAATTAAGTAATTCTGACTTAAAAAGAATCAAGAATGTAATATAATAAAGGAGGTATAAAACATGACAAGAGTTAAGAATAGTGTTGCAACACGTGCAAGACGTAAAAAGGTATTAAAAAGAGCAGAAGGATATTTTGGTAGTAAACATAGATTATATAAAACTGCACAAGAACAATTAATGCATTCTGATAGATATGCATATCGTGATCGTAAACAAACTAAGAGAAACTTTAGAAAATTATGGATTACAAGAATTAATGCTGAGTGTAGAGTTAATGATATTAGTTACTCTAAATTTATCGATGGATTAAATAAAGCAGGTATTGAAATTAATAGAAAAATGTTATCTGAACTTGCTATTTATGACAAAGAAGCTTTTGCTAATTTAGTAAAAGTTGCTAAAACTGGAAAAGTAGAAAACAAAAAAGTAGTTAAAGAAACAGTAAAAAAAGAAGAAGTTAAAAAGGAAGAAAAAAACATTGAAGCTATGACAGTTGCAGAGTTAAAAGAACTTGCTAAAAATAAGAATATTGAAGGTTATAGTACAATGAAAAAAGCTGAATTATTAAACGCTTTAAAATAATCATATTAAAGAATTGTAATATCTAGTGCCTAATTAGGTGATATTATTTGGAATTTAATAGAAGGTAAAAACGAAGGAGGAATTAAAATGACAGTAGTGTCAATGAATTATTTATTAGAAGCAGGAGTTCATTTTGGACATCAAAAGAGAAGATGGAATCCTAAAATGAGAGAATATATTTATACATCAAGAGATGATATTTATATTATTGATTTACAAAAAACAGCTAAGTTAATTGAAGAAGCTTATGCAAAAATTAAGGAAATAGCAGAAAATGGTGGAACATTCTTATATGTTGGAACTAAAAAACAAGCTCAAGAAGCTATGGAAGAATCTGCTAAGAGAACTAACATGTATTATGTTAATGAAAGATGGTTAGGTGGAACTTTAACTAATTTCAGAACTATTAGAGGTAGAATTAAAAAACTTGAAGAAATTGAAAAAATGGAACAAGATGGTGTATTAGAATTATTACCTAAAAAAGAAGTTATTAAGATTAAAAAAGAATATGAAAAATTAAATAAAAATCTTTGTGGTATCAGAGAAATGAAGAAATTACCTAATGCACTTATTATTGTTGATCCAAGAGCAGAAGAAACTGCTATTAAGGAAGCAAGAAAATTAAAAATACCTGTATTTGGTATTGTTGATACAAATTGTGATCCAGATATGGTTGATTATGTAATTCCTGCTAATGACGATGCAGTTAGAGCTGTTAAATTAGTTATTGGTGCTTTAACTAATGCAATTGCAGAAGTTAATGGTAATGAAGTAATTAATTATGTAACTGAATATAAAAATGAAACTCATGATAAAGAAGAAGTTAAAAAAGAAGTAAAGAAAGAAGAAAAAGTAGTTAAAACTTCTAATGAAAAAAAGGAAGTTAAAAAGGAAGAAGTAAAAGAAAGTGTTAATCTTGAAGATTTAACTTTAGCAGAATTAAAAGCAATGGCTAAAGATAAAGAAGTTAAAGGTTATAGCACAATGAAAAAAGCTGAATTAATAGAAAAATTAAAATAAAAGGAGTTTTGATATGTTTAGTGCTCAAGATATTAAAGAGTTAAGAGAAAAAACTGGAGCTGGAATGATGGATTGCAAGAAGGCTCTACAAGAATCTAACGGAAATATGGAAGAAGCTATTACTTGGCTTCGCGAAAAAGGTATTTCTAAAGCTGCTAAGAAAGCGGAAAGAATTGCTGCAGAAGGGCTTACACTTGCTGTAAGTAATGATAACAATGGAGTTATTGTTGAAGTAAATTGTGAAACAGATTTTGTTGCTAGAAATGAAGAATTTAAAACTTTAATTCATCATATAGCAAAAACTTTATTTGATAGTAATGCTAAAACAATAGAAGAAGCAGAAAAAGAAATTATGGAAGATGAAAAAGTTTCAATAGCTGATGCAGTAGTAGCATTAACTGCTAAAATCGGAGAAAAAATTAGTTTTAGAAGATTTGAAAAAGTAGTTAAAAATGATGATGAAGTATTTGGAATTTATTCTCATATGGGTGGAAGAATTACTTCACTTGCAGTTTTAAAAGGTAATGATAAAGATGTAGCAAAGGATGTAGCAATGCATGTTGCTGCTATGAATCCTTTATATTTAGATAGTTCTAGTGTTTCAGAAGAAGCACTTAATAAAGAAAGAGAAATATATAAGGAACAAGCTATTAATGAAGGAAAAACTCCAGAAATAGCAGAAAAAATGGTTGAAGGACGTATTAAAAAATACTATAAAGAAGTATGTCTTGTAGAACAACCATTTATTAAAGATTCAGGTCTTTCTGTTGGACAATACGCTAAAAACAATGGAATGGAAGTTATCAGTATGATAAGATATGAAGTTGGAGAAGGTATTGAAAAAAGAAATGATAATTTTGCTGAAGAAGTAATGAATCAAATCAATGGATAGTTGAAAATGCTTAGTTTTAAAAATAAGCATTTTTTCTTTTCTTTTTTCTTTTAAAATAGTATAATTAATGTGAGGAGAGATGAATATATGAATATTGATTATTTAAGTTTAGCAAGAGAAAAAATGGATAAAGCAATTGTGAATTTAGAAGATAGATTTGCAACAGTTCGTGCAGGACGTGCTAATCCTAGTATGTTAGATTCTGTTATGGTATCTTATTATGGTGTTCCTACGCCTGTTAAACAACTTGCTACCATTTCTGTTCCAGAAGCTAGACAATTAAATATTAAACCTTTTGATAGATCTATTTTAGGTGCTATAGAAAAAGCTATTTTTGAAGCTAATTTAGGTGTTACTCCAAATAATAATGGAGAATCAGTTTTTATTACTATTCCACCACTTACTGAAGAAAGAAGAAGAGAACTTGTAAAACAAGTTAAGGAATATGCTGAAGAAGGAAGAATAGCTATTAGAAATATTAGAAGGGATGTTATTGAAGATATTAAAGATGGTAAGCTTCCAGAGGATGTAGAAAAAAATACAATTGATAATTTACAAAATGTAGTTAATGACTATAATAAAATAGTTGAAGAACTTGTAAAAGAAAAGGAAAAAGATTTAATGGAAATATGATTTTATATCATATTTTTTTATTGACTTTGTTTTTGATTTGTAATACTATAATTACTACGTAAAGGGTGGTTTTATGAAAGATAAAATGTTTTATTGTTTATTATTAAATGTTGGAGAGTTTTCTTCTGATAAGTATACTTTAGTAAGAGATGTTTTAAGATGTGATTATAATCATTTTCCTGATTCTTCTTTACTTAAGGAAGAATTTTCAGATTTAGTTATGATGATGACTAAAGGAAGGGATAGTTCTTTTCATGTTTCTGGTTTTTTACCTGTAATAGGTTATGAAGAAAATGGTTCAATGTTTGATTATGTTACAGGAAAGCAATTAATATATGATCCGGAAAGAACATGTGAATCTTTGGGGTATGTTGAAAAACATGAAATATCTAGTGAATATGTGTGTGAAATAATGCATTTGCTTGATGATGAAAGTGTTTTAAGATATGGAGAAGCCTTGAATAGAAAAACTGCAAAAGATTTTTACAATAAATCTAGTATGAATATAGATATTAAGGGTTATTATAGTATGCTTTTTGTTATGTATACTGATGAAAGTTATTATTTACCAATATATATGTATAATCCAAATAAAATTCCTAATTATACTGATTATAATTTAGATACTAATAGACTTTATGTTAATTTTAATCATGAGGAATTAATTAAATTACTTGATAGGATAAGAACTGATGTTCAAGATGATTTCAGTTTACATATAAAGAATGAAAGAGGAGATTATAGGTCTTCTTGTAGAGTTAGAGAATTACTTTAAAAAAGTAATTTTTTTCTGGAATTTTATACGAACATTTGTTATAATTATATTGTGATGTTTATGGAAAGAATAATACTTCATATAGATGTTAATAATGCTTTTTTATCTTGGACTGCAGTAGATATGCTAAAAAATGGTTATAAAGAAGATATTAGAAATATTCCTTCTATTATATGTGGTTCTAAGGAAACAAGAACTGGAATAGTTTTAGCTAAAAGTAATCCTGCTAAGAAAATGGGGGTTGTTACTGCAGAAACTATTTATTCTGCTTTTAGAAAGTGTCCTAATTTAAAAACTTTTCCTCCTAATCATGATTTATATGCTAAATATAGTGATATGTTGTTTTCTTTGCTTCAAAGTTATTCACCTGATATTGAAGTGGCATCAATTGATGAATGTTACATGGATTATGGAAAGGTTAAGAGTCTTTATGGTGATGAGGTAAAATTTGCTTATAAACTTAAAGATGAAATTAAGGAAAAACTTGGTTTTTCAGTGAATATAGGTATTGGTAATAATAAATTATGTGCAAAAATGGCATCTGATTTTTCAAAACCTGATAAGGTTCATACTTTATATGAACATGAAATAAAAGAAAAAATGTGGATTTTACCAATTGGAGAATTATTTGGGGTTGGAAAGCAAACAAGTGAAAAGTTAGTTTCAATGGGAATTAAGACTATTGGAGATTTAGCATTATATGATAGTTATAAGTTGTCTAAGTATTTTAAAAATAGTTATAGAGATTTAAAGGATCACGCTAATGGAATAGATGATAGCGAGGTAGTAACTTTTACTGAGGTTAAAGGAATTAGTAATGAAATTACACTAAGTTATGATATTGATGAAAAAAAGGATCTTTTACCACATTTACTTTTTTTAGCTAATAAGACAAGTAAAAGACTTAGGGATGAGGGTAAATATGCTTCTGTTATATGTGTTATTTTAAAGGATAGTAATTTTAGGAGAAAATCTCATCAGAAAAAGATAAAAAATGGAACAAATAATAGTAAAGAAATATATGAGGTTTGTGTAGAATTATTAAATCAAATGTGGAAAGGTGAAAGTGTTAGACTTATTGGTGTAAGACTAGATGATTTAAGTGTTTCTTGTAATTATCAAGTTTCTTTATTTGAAAATTTTGATAGGGAAAAAGAAGAGAAGATAGATGAAGTTTTAGATAATATAAATAAAAAATATGGTTTTAATGTTATTAAAAAAGGAAGTTCTAGTGATATAAAATAATAAATGTGTTATTATAAAGTAAAGGAGAATTTATGAAAAAGAGTATTTTAGATTTTAATTTAAATAAAAAGACTGTTGTTTTAAGATGTGATTTTAATGTAAGTGTAAAAAATGGAGAGATTCTAGATTCTACTAGGATTGAATCTAGTTTAAAGACTATTAAGTATTTGCTTGATAATAATGCTAAAGTAGTTATTTTATCGCATTTTGGTAAGGTTAAAACTATGGAGGATAAAGAAAAATATAGTTTAAAAATTGTATATGATAAACTTAATTATTTGATTCCTAATAAAGTCCTTTTTGTTCCTTACACTAGTGATGATAAGATTAGAGGAGAAATAAAAAATATTTCATTTGGGGAGGCAATTTTACTTGAAAATACTAGGTTTGAAGATTTAAATGGTAAAAAGGAAAGTTCTAATGATGAACAACTTGGTAAATTTTGGGCATCTCTTGGTGATATATTTATAAATGATGCTTTTGGAACAATTCATAGGGGACATGCTTCTAATTTAGGAATTTCTACTTATTTAGATTCTGGTGTAGGCTTTTTAATTGAAAAAGAACTTAAAGAACTTGATAAACTTGATAATCCTAATAGGCTTTTTGCAGTTGTTATGGGTGGTTCTAAAATAAGTGATAAAATACCTGTTATTAGTGCTTTAATAGAAAAAGTTGATTATCTTTTTATAGGTGGCGCTATGGCGTATACATTTTTAAAAGCTAAAGGTTATAATGTTGGTAAATCTATTTTTGAAGAAGAACAACTGGATTTTTGTAAACAGTTATTAACAAAATATGGTGAAAAAATAGTTTTGCCTGTTGATTTTTATGGTTCAAATGAATTTTCCAATGATTGTGAAAAAATACTTGTTTCTATTAATAATGTAGATGATAATTTTATGGGTCTTGATATAGGACCATCAACCATATCGTTGTTTAAGGAGAAGTTAAGTAATGTTAAAACATTATTTTGGAATGGGCCACTTGGTGTATATGAATTTGATAAATATAAGGAAGGCACTAAGGAATTGATGGATTTTATATCTAATAATATTGAAACTACTATTTTAGGTGGTGGGGATATTGTTAGTTGTGCTAAGGTTTTGGGATATGAAGATAAGTTTACTTTCCTTTCTACTGGAGGGGGGGCAACTTTAGAATATCTCGTTAATAAGGATTTGCCTGGTCTTAAAAATATAAGTGATAAGTAGGGGTATTATGAAGAAATTAGTTGTATTTAATCATAAAATGTATTTAGATTTTTATGGTATTAAAGATTATATTAAAGATATTAAAGATAGTATTAGGACAGATATTGATGTTGTTATATGTCCAAGTGATATATATATTCCATTTTTTGTAGGAAAATATAATTTTAAACTTGGAGCACAGAATTTATCTAGTAGTTTTGTCACTGGAGAGGTTTCTGGGTTTCAACTTAGATCAATTGGAGTAAAATATGTTATTGTTGGTCATAGTGAAAGAAAACTTCTTTTAAACGAAAGTAGTAAAATGATAAATTCTAAGATAAAAGAGGCAATTTCTAATAATATTGTTCCAATTGTTTGTGTTGGAGAAACTAAAGAAGAAAGAGATATGAAAAAAACTGCTGATGTTATATTGAAACAACTTAAAGAATATTTGCGTGGTGTTGAGGTTGGTTCTGATATTGTTTTTGCTTATGAACCTATCTGGGCTATTGGAACTGGAGAAATTCTTACTAATGATGAAATTTTTGAAGTAGTTGATTTGATAAAAAATGCTATTTATAGAGCACATAATGTAAATGTAAAAGTGTTATATGGTGGTAGTGTTGATGAAAAAAATATTAAGACTATTGAAAAAATAAAAATATTAGATGGTTATTTATTAGGAAAGATTAGTTCTGACTCTACGAAGGTTATAAACTTGTTAAATAGTGTAAAATAGTTATAGAAAGATTAAATTCGACAAAGTTAGATAAAATATACTCTAGAATTTAATCTTTTTTTGTTGTAAAATAAAATTGCGTGGTAGTATATGAAGGGAGAATAGAATGGAAAAAATAAAACTTTTTGTAGTTGATGACAATGTTGAACTTGTCACAATGGTTAAGGAGTATTTTAGTAGTCACGCAAATATAGAAGTTTCGATGGTTGCACATGATGGGGAGGAATGTTTAGAATCAATAAAATCTAATATGAATAATTTTGATATTATTTTGTTGGATTTAATTATGCCAAGAAAAGATGGTCTTGCTGTTTTAGAAGAGATAAATAAAATGAATTTATCTAAAAAGGTAATAGTTTTAACTTCTTATAATACACAAGATATGATTAGAAAGGTTTCTGAATTTGGTGTTAATTATTTTATATTGAAGCCTTTTGAACTTCCAGAACTTGAAAAAAGAATATTAGAACTTGGGGATATGAGTCAATATGAAAATAAGTCTATAAATTTATATCATCATAATTTACAAATTTCTATTACAAATATCTTACATGAATTAGGTGTGCCTTCACATATTAAGGGTTATCAATATATTAGGGAAGGTATTATGATAATATATGAAAGACCTGATGTTATTGGTGGTATAACAAAGGAACTATATCCTGAAATAGCGGATAAGTATGAAACAACAGTTTCACGTGTAGAACGTGCGATAAGACACGCTATTGAAGTTAGTTGGAATAGAGGTAATTGGGATTTGATGGAAAGTATATTTGGACATAGTGTTGATATTGATAAAGCTAAACCTACAAATTCAGAATTTATAGTAACCATTGCTGATAAACTTCGTTTAGAATTTAGAAAAGTAGTAGTTTAAAATGATAGAAATATCATTTTTTTTATTTTTTTTATCATTGACTATTTTTTTTAGTTATTTTATAATTAGGTTAAGAATAACGATTGGAGGAAACAATTTATGGAACGAAAAATTACTGATGAATTACTAAAATGGAAATTAGATAATAATAAGAAACCTATTTTGCTTTATGGGATAAATGGTTGTGGAAAAACATATTCAGTATTAGACTATGGAAAGAATGAGTATAAAAATATCATTTATTTTGATTGTGAAAAAAACTTGGAACTTAGTTATATTATTGATAAAAATACTACTTTAGATAAGTTTATTAGGGGGCTTTCTGCAATTAGTTTGGAAACTGTTTTAAGGGAAGAGAGTTTAATTGTTTTTGATAATGTTACTGAAAAGGTTTTAAATATGGTTAAAAAAATATTTAATGATTCATCTTATCATGTAATTATGATTACTAACAATATTTCTTTAATAAATAAAAATAAAATAGAAAATGTTAGTATTAAGAGAATGTCTTTGGTTTCTTTTCCTGAATATTTAAAATATGTTGGAAAAGAACAATTGATTGAATTTATTATAGAGTCATTTAAAAATAACAAAGCTATGCCTTTCCATAGTCTTGCTATGGATATTTATAATGATTATATTGTAACTGGTGGATATCCAAATGCTATTATAGAGTTTCATAATAATGCTGATTATAATTTGTTAAGTGCTGTTCAAGATAAAAACGCAAAATTATTTAGATATAAATTATTTAGTTTAGACAATTTAATTGATATAAAACGTAGTAACGAAGTTTATGATAATATGGCGATTCAATTGCTTAAGGATAATAAAAAATTTCAATATGGACTTATAAAATCTGGGGCACGAGCAAAAGAATATGAGGGTTCTATTACATTTATGGAACAAAATAATATGCTAATAAAAAGTTCTCGTTTATCTAGTTTGACTTCTCCTTTAAGTAATATTAAGGATGAGGATAATTTTAAGTTATATTTCATTGATTCTGGACTTTTATATAAAAAAATGAATATAAATGCTAATAGACTTGTTACAAATAATAAATTAATTGAAGTTTTATATGAAAATAATATAGTATCTACACTTCATCAAAATGGTTTTAATATATATCATTATCATTCTGAAGGAAAGGCAGAAGTTGATATAGTTGTTCAAACTAGAACTGGAAAAATAGTTTTAATGGAAATACTTCATGGTGATGATAAAACTAAGTCTAAGAGTTTAGTTCTTACCATGAATAAGTTTAATTTAGATAATGCAATTAGATTTGGAGATATGAATTTTAAGATGGTTAAAAATGTTAAGTATATTCCTTATTATGCTGCATTTTGTATAACAGAGGGTATGTGATTTTATGAAAAAGGTAATGCTTGCTATTCTGGATGGGGTAGGCTATAGTGAAAATGTTTTTGGAAATGCTGTAAGGGCTGCAAATACTTTGAATTTAGATATGTTTCTTAATACTTTTCCTAATTCTTTATTGGAAGCAAGTGGTGAAGCAGTGGGTCTTCCTAAAGGGCAAATGGGTAATTCCGAAGTAGGACATTTAACTATTGGTGCTGGAAGGGTTGTGCTTCAAACTTTGGAAAAGATAAGTAGGAGTATTGAAAATGGAGAACTATCTAATAATAGTGTTTTAGATGATGCTATTAGCTATGTTAAGGAAAAAAACTCTAAATTCCATATATTTGCTTTGTTATCAGATGGTGGAGTGCATTCTCATATAAGTCATGTATATAGTTTAATATCTGCTTTAAAAGAGAAGGGTGTTACTGATTTATTTATTCATGTAGTGCTTGATGGAAGAGATACTCTTCCTAATGTTGCTTTAAATTATTTGAATGATTTAGGTGATTATTTAAATAAAATAGGTATTGGAAAAATTGCAAGTATTTCTGGAAGATATTATGCAATGGATAGGGAAAATATTTGGGAAAGAACGAAATTATATTATGATGCTATTGTAAAAGGGGAAGGGGTATTAAATGGTGATATTAATAATATAATAAGTTCTTCGTATGAAAAAGGTGTTTTTGATGAATTTGTTTTGCCTACTATTGTTGATATAAATGGAATTGTTTCTTCTAATGATTGTTTTTTGATTGCTAATTTTAGACCAGATCGTTTAGTTCAACTTGCTTTATCTTTAACTGATGAAAATTTTAGTGAATTTGAAATTAAAAAAATGGACAATTTAAAGGTTATTACTATGATGCCTATAAGTGATAAGATTAAATGTGCTTCTATTTTTAAACATGAAGTTGTTAACAATACGTTGGGAGAGGTATTATTTAATAATAAACTTAGAGTTTTAAGAATAGCAGAGGAAGCTAAGTTTCCACATGTAACTCATTTTTTAGATGGAGATAAAGATGTTTATTTTTCTTTAACTGATAAAATAAAGATAGACAGAAAAGATGTAAAAACATATGATTTAGCTCCAGAAATGAGTTCTAGAGATGTAGTTTTAAAAATATCTTCATTAATAGAGAATTATGATTTTATATGTGTTAATTTAGCAAATGGTGATATGGTTGGTCATACGGGTAATTTTGATGCTGCTGTAAGAGGGGTTGAGGAAGTTGATAAGTGTTTGGGAATGCTTTATGAACTTGCTATTTCTAATGATTTTATCTTGTTAGTTACTGCTGATCATGGTAATTGTGAGGAAATGATAGGCCCAAATAATGAAGTTTTAACTACACATACTACTAATTTAGTTCATTTTATTGTTTGTGATAGAAATTATAAGGTTAAAAATGGTAGTTTAAGTAATATAGCTCCTTCTATTTTATATATAATGGGTGTTGAAAAACCTTTAGAAATGGATAATTCTATTGTAGAAATTATATAATTTGTTTTAAGTTTAATGACTTTTTTTTAAAATTGTGATATAATTTTGCTAGATTATTTGTTTTGCCAAATATATTTATACTGGGAGGTTAATATTTTATGAAGGTTTGTAAGAAGTGTAAAAAGAAGGTCGCAAATAAATCTAAGATTTGTAGATATTGTGGTGCTGATGTTACTAAATGTAGAATAATTAAAGAAGAATCTAAAAAACCTGTAGTTAAAGAAAATAAAATTAATAAACAGAATGATATTATAAAAAATAATGAAAATACATTGGTAAAAAAACAAATTGATTCGAAAAAGGAAAAAAATAAAGAAAATAAAAGAAATAAATTTTCTATAAAAGAATGTATTAAAAAGTATAAAAAAAAGAATAAGGTTTTGGCTCGTAAAGTTAAAACTAAAAAAGAGGTTAGAAATTTAAAAATAAAGAAAATAATAAAAATTTGTGTTTTTGTTTTAATAGTTTTTGTTATTGTTTATTTTATTATATTTGGTATAAGCAAGTTATTTAATATCGGAAATATTAATGTTGTAAAGGAAGGAACATATAACAATGTTTTTAAACAAGGAGATAAGATAAAATATAAAGATGTTATTTATCAAGTTTCTGATGTTTGGACTTCTATGGGGACTGATTATAAAAAACCTAAAGAAGGAAATCAATATGTGGTTGTAACAATTGAGTTTGAAAATGATTCTGATCAAAAGGTTAGATATAGTTATAAGGATTGGAAGATGATTAATTCTTTAGGAGAAGAAAAAAATAGAATATTTACTCCTGTAAATGTTTCTACTGCTTTATATAGTGGTAATTTAGTAATAGGAGGTAAAAAAACTGGTTCTATTGTATTTGAAGAACCTATTGGTGATAATGGTTTAATGCTTAATTATTATGAGTATAAAGAGGAAAATGTTTCGTTAGAAACAAAAAATGAAAATAATGATATTTTGGAGGAAGAAAAAGTCAAGCCTGTATTTTCAATAAAAATTGATGTAAAAGAAGATGAAACTAATCAAGTATAATTGATTAGTTTTTTTTGTAATAAAAAAAGACATTTAGTCTTTATTTTATTGGTATGTTTCTTGTTTTAAAAGTTCAATATTATTATGCATGATTGATAAATAATCTTCATTGTTTTCTATATCTTTTTCGGTAATTATTTCAGCAGTTTTAAAATTTATTATTTTAGCGTTATAGCTTTTAGTTAGATTGTTTATTGTATCACTACTTACGTTATTACAAATGAAGATATATTCTAATTCTTTGTTTTTTAATAAGCTTTTAGCAAGTTCTAAATTGTTTTGTTTGATTTCTTTGTTTTCTGTTAAATTAATAACAGTAAAACCATATTTTTCTAAAAATTTTAGTGTTTCATCACTACTAATGATTCTTTTGTCACTGCTATTATCTGCAGTTTTTTTGTATTCTGTATCTAGTTCAGATATATCTACTTTTAATAGATCATATTGGTTATTTATTTCTTTTATTATATATGGATTAGTAATTAATTCTTTTAATTCATTTCTTATATTTTGTGCAATCATTAAGATGTTTGATGGATTTAACCAGATGTCTGTATTTTTATTTATAATATCTATTCCATAAGATGCATCAATTATTTTTAAATCATTATTCATATTAAGCATTGTTGTTGCATATTCTCTTTCATCTGATTTTCCATTATATATAAATAAATCTTGTTTACTAAAATCTTCAAATTGTTTATTAGTAAATTCATATTCGTTTATAGTTATACCTCTTGGATAAATACTTGTAATGTCAGAACTTTCTCCATAAAGTCTATTTATTACATATTCAAGTGGATATATTGTGGTTATTATGTTGATATCTTCCATTTTATCTCTTTTTATACATCCAGTAGTGCCGATTAGTATAATTATAGTTATTAAAATTGTTATTATTTTTTTCATATTTACTCCTTTTTTTGTGGGACTGGGTCAAAACCACCTTTATTTAGGGGATTACATTTTAATATTCTTTTTATTGTTAAGTATAGTCCTTTTATACTTCCGTGGACTTTAAATGCTTCAATTGCATAATTTGAGCATGTTGGTATGTGTTTGCACGAAGCATGCCATGGTCCTGGAATTTTCTGATATATTTTTATGAAAAATATAAAGATATGTTTCATAAACATTCACCAATATTATTTTACTATTAAATTTAAATTTTATCAATATAGTTTTAAAATTGTTAATTTTGTGTTATATTTATAGACAGGTGATTTATATGATAGAATTATTAAGAAAACTAGATATAGATTTTAAGAATATATTTTTATATGAACAGGCTTTTATTCATACTTCATATGCTTATGAACATAATCTTTCTTATTCTTATGAAACTTTAGAATTTTTGGGGGATACTATTGTTGATTTAGTTGTTTCTGATTATTTATATAATGCAAAAAAGTATAAAGAAGGAGAAATGACTAAGATTAGAGCTAGTTATGTTTGTGAAAATGCTTTATATGAATACGCTAATGACTTAGGTTTTAGTAATTATATTCAAGTTGGAAAAGGTGAACAAAGAAGTGGTGGGACTCATAAAAAGGCTATTTTAGCTGATGTTTTTGAGGCTTTTATTGCTGCTATTTACTTGGATTTAGGTTTTGAAAAAGCAAAAGATGTAGCACTTAAGATAATTGTTCCTTATATTGAGGATGAAAATATTATGTTATTTAGTGATTATAAATCTGTTTTACAGGAAGCTGTTCAAACTGATCAACGATCTTTAGTTTATGAATTATTAGAAGAATCTGGTCCAGCCCATGAAAGAGTTTTTAAAGTTGTTGTTAAAGTAGATGATATTGTTTTTGGTGAGGGTATTGGGGGTTCTAAAAAAGAGGCAGAACAAGAAGCTGCAAAATCTGCACTTTCTATTTTGGCAAAAAAATAAGAAGTTTTATAAATAACTTCTTTTTTTTATGATGTTTTCTACTTCTTTGATTGCTGTATCTATATTGTCATTTGTAACAATATAATCGTATTTATCTTTAAATGATATTTCAAATTTGGCTTTATTTATTCTTTCTATTATTTTTTCTTCACTTTCTGTTTTTCTTTTTCTTAATCTTTTTTCAAGTTCTTCAATACTTGGTGGCATAATATATATTAAAATGGCATCATTTTTTTGTTTTTTAATATTAAGTGCGCCTTCTACATCTATTTCTAATATTACGTCATAGCCTTTTTCTAACATTTCATTTACTTTTGATTTTGGTGTTCCATAGAAAATATCCTGATATACTTCTGCATATTCATAAAAATTATTATTTTTTATTTCTTCTTTAAATTTTTCTTTATTTACAAAATAGTAGTCTATGCCATCTGTTTCATTTATTCTTTTATTTCTTGTTGTCATTGAAATTGAATACCAGATATTTGAATTATTTTTTATAATATTTTCTCTTATTGTGCTTTTACCTGAACCGGATGGTCCAGATATAACAATTAGGTTACCTTTTTTCATTTTTTGCTCCTGTTAAATTATATATTTTTAACTCTAACCATTTTATTAATTTTTATGTATTCATTATCATATACATCAAATGATAATTTAATACCACGTTTTTTTAGTTCATCATATATTGATTTTAAGCTGCCTTGGTTTTCTTCCCATATATAGTTTCCTGTGTAAAAACTTCTTTTTTCGCTATATACTTCATATTTTGTGTTGTCAGTAGGGGTTAACATAAATTGTTCGTTTTTTGCTCTTGTAGTTCTAATTACATCGTGTCTTCCTGCTACATATCCTAAATATTCAATTTTAAATGAATTGAATTTTTTGTCTTTGTTATTTTTGATATATTCTATTTGTTCTTGTAATGTATCAAAATATATGTTATTTTCTTCTGTTTCTAATACATATATTGTGATTTTAGGTTGTGGAATTTCTTTTAGTGGATCTATATTTTTTGGTTCTCCATCCAAAAATCTCCTTAATTGTTGTTCAAAAGTTTCTTCAAAATTTATTCTTCTTTTACTCATAATTTTTACCTCCTGTGTATTTCATTGTAGCATAGTTTTTAATTTTTGCGCAAAAAAAGTTAATAATTTTTAATTTTTGTTATTATTATTTTATTATTTTGATAAATTTGATATAATTATTTTAGTAATGATAGAAGGTGTTAATATGTATTTGAAAGAAATAAAGATTTCTGGTTTTAAATCTTTTGCAGATAAAATAAATATTAGTTTGGATAATAATATTACTTGTATAGTTGGTCCAAATGGTTCTGGAAAAAGTAATATTGTTGATGCTGTAAAATGGGTGCTTGGTGAACAGTCTGTTAAAAATCTTCGTGGTTCTAATAATATGACTGATGTTATTTTTACTGGTAGTAAGTCTCGTAATCCTCTTAATTTAGCATCTGTTTCTTTAGTTTTTGATAATAGTGATTCTTATTTAAACTATCCTTGGACAGAGATTTCGATTACCCGTAAGGTTTATAGAAGTGGTGAAAATGAATATTATTTGAATAATGAAAAATGTCGTTTAAAAGATATATATGATTTGTTTTTAGATAGTGGTATGGGAAGATATGCTTTTAATATTATTTCTCAAGGCGAAGTAGATAAGGTAGTTAGTGATTCTCCATTTGAGAGAAGAACTATTTTTGAAGAGGCTGCTGGAGTTTTAAAGTATAAGAAGAGAAAAGAAGAGGCTTTAAAGAGACTTGAAAAAACAAATGAGAATTTGACAAGGGTAAAAGATATTATGGTTGAACTTGATACTCAAATTGAACCTTTAAAAGAACAAAGTGAGAAAGCTAAAAAATATTTAGAGGCAAGGGAAAAATTAGAAAATATTGAAATTTCTTTAATTGCTAACGATTTAGAAAATTTGAATAATGATTATCAAAAAAATAGTTCTTTAATTGAAGAAATTCAGAATGAAATAATTAAGCTTAATACAAATTCTGTTAATAGTGATATTGCTTTAGAAAATAAAAAACAGGAACTTACAAAATTAAGTGATGAATTATATAAATTAAATAATGAACTTTTAGAACTTTCTAAGGAAGAAGAAAGACTTAATGGACAAAAGAATATTATTAAAGAAAGAAGTAAGTATGATTCTTCTGATATGAGAGTTCACGATAATATTGTTAACTTAAAGGAACAAACTTTATTACTTAATAATAAAATTTTGTCTTTAAAAACTGATATTGATATTATAAATAAAGATTATGTTTCAATTAGTGATGTTATTTTAGAAAATAATAATTTACTTAAGGATAAAAGATTGTTTAGAACGGATTTAGAAAAAAGTTATTCTTCTTTATCACAAGAAATTAATGGTTTAGAATATAAAATAAAATCATTAACTGATTATATTGAACAAGGAGGAAATATTTCTTTAAATGCGAAGAAGGTTTTATCTAATCCAAAATTAAAAGGTATTCATAATGTTATTGCTAAATTAATTGAAACTTCTGATGAATATAGTCTTGCTTTAGAGGTTGCTTTAGGTGGTGCGAAAGATTATGTTGTTGTAGATAATCCAAACTGTGCAAAAGGCGCTATTAATTATTTAAAGGAAAATAATTTAGGAAGAGTTACTTTTTTTCCTCTTGATGTTATAAAGAAGCGTTTCGTAGAAGAAGAAACTTTAGAAATTTTGAGAGAAAGTGAAGGCTTTATAGATGTTTTTGCTAATTTGTTAACTTTTGACAAATTATATGAAAATATTGTTTATAATCAACTTGGCAATGTTTTATTAGTGGATAATATTGATAATGCTAATAAACTAGCAAAAAAGATTAATAATAAGTATAGAATAGTTACTTTAACTGGTGAAGTTTTAAATGTAGGTGGTTCTATTACTGGTGGAACTGTTAAAGTAAAATCTATTATTTCTGAAAAATATGAACTTTCAAATTTAACGTCTAAAAAGAGTGATTTAACTGAGAAATTAGATAAATTAAAAGTGGATTTAGATAATGTTTTAGGAGAAGAAAAAAATCTTCAAGTTAAGGTTCTAGAATATGAAAAACAAAGAATATTGTTAAAAGAACAAATTGATAGTAAGAAACTTGTTTATGATAAATATGTAAAAGAATATGAAGAAAAAAGAGTGGAACTTAATAGTTTAACAAATGTTCAAAATAATACTTTATCTAGTGAAGAAGATAAGGTTATTAGTAAGTATTATGAAGTATTGAACAAAAGAGAAGATTTAGAGAAAAAAGTTGGAGTTTTAACTTCAGAGAAGGATAAGTTAGCTTCTTATGTTGATGAACTTCAGGCTAAATTTAGACTTGATAATTCTAATTTGAGGGAACTTGAAAATAAGCTTAAGGATTATGAGATTAGTAATACTAAAATAAGCGTTAAAATGGATAATATGCTTTCTACTTTAAGTGAAGTTTATTCTATGACTTTTGAAAAAGCTAGAGCTAATTATATTCTTGAAATAGAGGTAGATGTTGCAAGACGTATTGTAAATGATTTAAAAGGTGTTATTAAAAAATTAGGTGATGTTAATATTTCTTCAATTGAGGAATATGAAAGAATAAGTGCAAGGTATGATTTTCTAACAAAGCAAAGTAGTGATTTAGGTAATGCTATGGAAACTTTACTTAATATTATTGATGAACTTGATGAAGTTATGAAACAAGAATTTGTTAAGACTTTTAAGGAAATTGAAATAGAATTTGATAAGGTATTTAAAGATTTATTTGGAGGTGGAGAAGCTAAATTAAAGCTTACTGATAAAGATAATATTTTAGAAACTGGTATTGATATTATGGTAACTCCTCCTGGAAAGAAAATATCTAGCATTTCTCTTTTATCAGGTGGTGAAAAAACATTAACAGCGATTAGTTTATTATTTGCTATTTTGAATATCAAGAGAATTCCATTTTGTTTATTTGACGAGGTTGAAGCTGCTCTTGATGAAGCAAATGTTGATAGAGTGGGGGCATATCTTAAAAAGTATGTTAATAAGACTCAACTTATTATAATAACTCATAAAAAGAAAACTATGGAATACGCTAATACGTTATATGGTATTACTATGCAAGAGTCTGGTGTTTCTAAATTAGTAAGTGTTAAGTTGGTGGATTAGTATGGATATGAAAATAAAAAAAATGAGAAATAATGCTGTTATTCCTACATATGGGACAGAATTTTCTGCAGGGTTTGATTTATATGCTTGTTTAGAGGAAGATGTTATTTTAAATCCTTTTGAAACAAAACTTATTCCACTTGGAATAGCTTTGGAAATTCCAACAGGTTATGCAGGATTTATATATGCAAGAAGTGGTCTTGCAACAAGGGAAGGTCTTGCACCTGCAAATAAGGTTGCTGTTATCGATTCTGATTATCGCGGGGAAGTTCTTGCTTCTATGTATAATCAGTCTCAGGAAGTTAGAGTTATAAAAAATGGTGATAGAATAGCTCAGATGGTAATTCAGCCATATTTAAAAGTTAATTTTGTAGAAACAGATGAACTTGATCAAACTATTCGTGGTGATGGTGGATTTGGTTCAACAGGTAAGAATTAAAAAAAATTATACTTGATTGTATAATTTTTTTATATTGAACGATAAACATCTTCATATTTATAAGGGTCATCTTTGTCAATTTTATCAATAAATAATATTCCATTTAAATGATCTATTTCATGTTGGAATGCAATTGCAAGTTCTTCTCTTGCTCTTATCTTTATTTTATTTCCATCTATATCATAACCTTCAACAGTTACTCTTGCATGTCTTGGGACAATTCCTTCGCATTCGCGATTAACACTTAAACAACCTTCTCCTTCTTCTACATAAATCATTTCTTCTGATGTAGATATTATTTTAGGGTTTATTACTACGTAAGTATTAAATGTTTCTTTTATATCTTGTTCATGCACTATTACGATATATCTTTTATCTATTCCAAGTTGAATAGCAGCAAGACCCATTCCTGGTCTTAAATCATATTTTTTTGCTAATTTATCAATTTGACTATTAGTTAAATATTCAATCATTAAGTCAATATTTTTTTTATCTTCATTTGTTAAAGGAAATGTAACTTCTTTACTAATTAGTCTTAATCTTTTATCTTTTTCATCTAAAATATCTTTATTTGTTAACATAATACCACCTCAAAAACATGTATATTGTAACACAAAAATAAAAAAAAAGAAATAGGGTTGCTATTTCTTTTTAATAAATCATACTAGTTCCAGTTTCTGCATCCTAATATGATTATTAACAGAATAAATAAAACTAGTATAATTGCATATCCATTGCCATATCCACCGTAGTTTCCTCCATAGCAACTATTTACTTGAGAACCGCCACAGCATCCGCCTGCATTACCGTATCCGTATGAATTTCCGTAATAATACATAAACATCCTCCTTTTACTTATCTAATATAGTTTATTAAATTAGTCATTTTTTGACATTACAAAAATCTATATATTTTAATTTTTTTTTAAATATGTTATGATTATAATGAGGTAATTGTATGATAAAAATATTGAAAAATTTAGATAAAAGACTTTTAATTGTAACAATTATTTTATTTTCTCTTGGGCTTATTATGATATATTCTGCTTCAAATGTAACAGCTTATATGTTGAATGACGCTAGTCCTAGTGTTTATTTTGTTAAACAACTTATTTTTTTAATATCTGGTATTATTTTGTCTTTATTTATTATAAGATTTAATAGTAAAACATATTCTGTGGTATCTTGGATTGTTATGATTGCTATATCAATTATTTTAGTTTGTTTATTTTTATATGGAACTGCGGTTAATGGAGCTTATGGTTGGATTGGTTATAAAGGATTTGGAATTCAACCAAGTGAATTTGCAAAAATAGCTATTATTGTTTTACTTGCTACTTATTATGATCAAAACAAAAAATATAGTGATGATTTAAAAAAGATGCTATTGCCTTTAGGAGTTTGTGATCTAGTTACGTTGTTTATTGTTTTACAAAAGGACTTAGGAACTGCTTTTATATTTTTAGTTTTATCTTTATGTATTTTTTTCTTATCTCCTGTTAGTAAAAGAATAAAGAAAGGTGTCTTTTTAATAGGATTTTGTTCTTTTGTTTTATTAGTTTTGGTATTAGTTGCTTTTGGAGACAAAATACTTGATTCTAATAAACTTGCAAGGTTTAATTTTGCAAATCCTTGTGAAAGGTATTTGGATAGTGGAAATCAACTTTGTAATGCATATATTGCAATGAATAGTGGGGGAATATTAGGAAAAGGACTTGGCGATAGCACTCAAAAATATTTGTATTTGCCTGAAGCACATACTGACTTTATTTTTGCTATATATGTTGAAGAGTTGGGACTTGTTGGCGCGGTTGTGTTATTTCTTTTATATATATTTTTGATACTTAGAATAGTGGCAATTGGAAAATGCTCTAATAGGACTTTGTATTCTTTGATTTGCTATGGTGTTGCAATATACTTGTTTTTGCATATTATTATTAATTTAGGTGGCGTTATGGGAATTATTCCAATAACTGGAGTTCCTCTTGCTTTTATAAGTTATGGTGGTAGTTTTTGTTGGAGCACTATTGTTGCTTTAACACTTGTTCAGAGAGTTCAATATGAAGTAAAAATGAAAAATTTGAAAAAAGCTTAGGTGTAATTGCCTTCTCATGCGAATTATATATATGAGGAGGTTTTTATATGGAAAAATTTTTTGAGTTTTTGGAAGAAAAGAAATTATTAGTGATTGGAGGTGTTATTTTAGTAGTTGTTATTTTTCAAGTATTTTTATTTTATTATTTAAATAATAAGATAGAGAAAAATATATCTTTTTTTAATCAGAGTGCAGAAGTTTTGGTTTTAGAGCAGCAAGATGAAGAAAAGGAAGAGGTATTAGATGTTCCACAGTTTTTTTATGTTGATATTAAGGGCGAAGTTAAAAAGCCCGGGACATATAAGATTGAAGAGGGTAAGCGAGTTATTGATGTCATAAATTTGGCAGGTGGCGTTACTAGTAAAGCAGATACTAGTGTTAACAATTTAAGTCTTAGAGTAACAGATGAAATGGTAATTATAATATATGATAAGAATGATGTAGCAAATTGGGTAACTAAGAAAAAGGAAGAGGTTTTGAAAGAGGAATCTTGTAAAGGGACACAATCTAGTGTTCAAAATGATTCTTGTGTTTCAATTGAGAATGTTGATACTAAAGATGAAGAAAATATTGATAGTGGTAATGAAAATTTTTCTTTAATATCAATAAATACTGCTAGTAAAGAAGAACTTATGACATTGCCTGGTATTGGAGAATCTAAGGCATTAAGTATTATTGAATATAGGGAGAAAAATGGTATTTTTAATTTAATAGAAGATATAAAAAATGTCTCTGGTATAGGGGATTCTTTATATGAACAGATTAAAGATTATATTACAACATAATTATTTATATTATATTATTTTGTTTTTTGCATTTTTATACTTTGTTGCTCTAAGTAATATGAATTATGAGAGTAGTTATGATAATTTTTTAAATGAAGATTTTATTATTACTGATATTAAAATTTCTAATGACAAGGTTACATTAAGTTTAAAGGGTAATGAAAAAATACTTGCTTATTATTATGAAGATGATATTAACAATTTTGTTAATAATTTTTCTCTTGGTGATAGAGTTAGGATTTCTGGTGAAATAAATGATATTAATAATGCTACTGTGCCTAATACTTTTGATTATAAGAGGTATCTTTATAATCAAAAAATATATAATGTTGTAACAATAACTAATATAGAAAAAATTAGTAAAAGTAAAAATATTTTTTATAAACTTAAGAATATTTTGATTAAAAGAAGTGAAAAACTTGAACTTTCTTTTTCTTATATAAATAGTTTAATTTTTGGTAATAATAATTTTATTGATGATGATGTTAAAAGTTCTTATCAAGAAAATGGCATAAGTCATTTATTCGCGGTTTCTGGGCTTCATATTTCTATTTTTGTTTTGCTTATTTCTAGTTTGTTTAAAAAGCTTAAAATTAATGAAGTTTTTATCTATATAGTTAGTATTTCATTTTTGCTTTTTTATATGTTTTTAACTAATTATTCTATGTCTATATTAAGAGGCGCTATTCTTACAATATTTATAATGTTGAATAAGATTTTAAAGTTAAATGTTAAGGCCGTTAATTTATTACTTCTTACAATATCTATAATTGTTTTTATAAATCCTCTTTTTTTGTATAATATTGGGTTACAATTTTCTTTTTTGATAACTTTTTATTTAATAGTTTTTAGTGATATTATAAATAATTTTAAGGGTAAGATAAGACAGTTATTTATGACTTCTTTAATCTCTTTTTTAGTTAGTTATCCTATTGTTGTTAATAATTTTTATCAGGTTAATTTTTTGTCTGTTATTTATAATATATTTTTTATTTCTTATGTTTCTTATATTCTTATGCCTTTTGTTATTATTTCTTATATGTTTCCTTTTTTTGATAAAATTTTAT
>JAZNOG010000038.1:0-2751 GCA_045580645.1 Bacilli bacterium | reverse complement strand
AATACCAGAAAAATTATTTACATATGAACTTGTAGAAAATCCAACTGATGATGCAATAAATAAATGTTCAACAAGATTAACTCCGCTATTTGGAGATGAAACATTAGCTTTATCATTATGTAGTGGAGAAGAAGTGGATGGTATGACACTTGAAGCATTAATTTCTGACCCGGACGAAGGAACATTATTTCAAGCATTATTATCAGACACTGGAATATTAAAACCAACTGGCAAAGAATATTCCGTCACAACCATCGGAGAAAGTGCATTTTCTAATAACAACCTCACAAGTGTAGTCATCCCTGATAGTGTCACAACCATCGGAGACTCTGCATTTTCTAATAACAATCTCACAAGTGTAGTCATTCCTGATAGTGTCACAACCATCGGAGACAATGCATTTTTCAATAACAACCTCACAAGTGTAGTCATTCCTGATAGTGTCACAAACATAGGAGCCAATGCATTTGCATATAACAACCTCACAAGTGTAGTAATCCCAAATAGTGTCACATCAATCAGAGGCTATGCATTTCAATATAACAACCTCACAAGTGTAGTAATCCCAAATAGTGTCACATCAATCGGAGGCTATGCATTTGCATATAACAACCTCACAAGTGTAGTCATCCCCGATAGTGTCACATCAATCGGAGGCTATGCATTTCGAAATAACAACCTTACAAGTGTTGTCCTACCAGATAGTGTTACAATCATAGTAAACTATGCATTTGCATATAACAACCTCACAAGTGTAGTCATCCCCGATAGTGTCACAACCATCGGAAACAATGCATTTTATAATAACAACCTCACAAGTGTAAAAATAAAAGGAAAATCATCATCTAGTGGTTTTGCTACATATGGAACAAATATATGGGGCTGGGCACCAGGATATAGTGATGCAAATATAACATGGAATTATACTGAATAAATTATAAGTATTAGATAAATTCTAATGCTTTTTCTTTATTTTAAAAAGATATTTTGTTATACTAACTATGGAAGTGATTTATATGGAAGTAGCAAAGAATTTCAATGATTATAAAATTATATCAATGTCTAATAAAGAAAAATTAGAAAAATGGGGCAACTATTATTTGTTAAGACCAGATCCTCAAATAATATGGGAAGATAAAATGGATAAAAGTATTGTTCATGCTCATTATCATAGATCTAATACTGGGGGAGGATATTGGGAAACTAAGAAAAAATTACCTAATTCTTGGACAGTTAATTATAAAGATTTAGTTTTTAATGTTAAATTAATGGGATTTAAACACACAGGAATATTTCCAGAACAAGCAGTAAACTGGGATTTTGTGATGAATAAAATATCAAAAGAAAAAGAAAAGAATAATAAAGAAATCAAAGTATTAAACCTATTTGCATACACAGGATGCGCTACATGTGCATGTTTAAAAGCAGGAGCTTCCGTTGTTCATGTAGATTCCTCACGTGGCATGATTGACTGGGCAAAAGAAAATGTTAAATCATCAAACTTAGAAGAAAAACCAGTTCGTTTTATCGTTGATGATGTAGTTAAATTTGTTCAAAGGGAAATAAGAAGAGGAAATAAATACGATGCAATTATAATGGATCCTCCATCATATGGAAGAGGTTCTAACAAAGAAGTATGGGATATTGAAAAAGATTTATTTAACTTAGTATCTTTATGCAAACAAATATTAACTGATGAACCATTATTTTTTATAATAAATTCATATACATCAAACTTATCTAAAACAGTAATAGAAAATGTTTTAAAAATTGCTTTAAAAGATTATAAAGGAAAAATTTATTCTAGTGAAATAGGACTAGAAAGTGAAAATGGCTTAATTTTACCATGCGGAGTATATGTTAGATATGAAGGATAAATTAAATATTTTATATGAAGATAATCATATAATTGTGGTTATAAAACCCTATAACATTTTATCTCAAAGTGATATAACTAATGATATTGATATGCTTACAATTATAAAAAAATATATAAAAGAAAAATATCAAAAACCTGGTAATGTTTACTTAGGACTTGTTCATCGTTTAGATAGACCAACTTCTGGTATTATGGTATTTGCAAAAACTTCAAAAGCTGCATCTCGTTTATCTAAACAAATGCAAAATAATGAGTTTAAGAAAAAATATCTTGCAGTCCTAAATGGAACATTAACTAAAAAAGAAGGAACTTTAGAAAACTACTTATTAAAAGTAGAAAACAAATCAATTGTAACAGATGAAAAACATGGAAAATATGCTTCTCTAGATTATAAAGTATTAAAAGAAAAAGATAATTTATCTTTAGTAGAAGTAAAGTTAAATACCGGAAGACATCATCAAATAAGAGTGCAATTTAGTAATATAAATCATCCACTTTATGGTGATCAAAAATATGGTATAGAAAATAAAAAACAACTAGCCTTATTTGCATATAACTTAGAATTTAATCATCCAACAACAAAAGAAAGATTAGTTTTTAAATATTATCCACAAGACAAAATATTTAAAGATTTTGGTGAAATTTATGAAGAAAAATAAAAAAATGATACTTGAAATAATTATAATTGCATTTTTTCTAGCATATCTATTATTTCAATTACTAGATAAAAACTATAAAAGTATAAATTTATTATCATCCATCATACTTGGTTTAATAAACTTTAGATTACTTATAAAATATATAAAAGAAGTTCATATATATAAAGATAAAAAAAATATATATAAAGTTATATTTATAATATTTAATATATT
>JAZNOG010000037.1:0-3912 GCA_045580645.1 Bacilli bacterium | reverse complement strand
TATTTATTAGATAAATTTATATATATTTTATTTAATTTATTTAATTTTAGTTCTAAATACTCTTTAAAATCTTCATTATTTTCTTTTAATAAAATTGGTCCATATTCAAGTTCAAACTTTGAATATTTTTTATTTCCTTTTTTAAAGAGAATTATTGGATAAAATTTATTATTTTCTTTTATTATTTTTTCATCTTTTATATAAAAACCTTGTTTTGTTATTGTTTTTCTTAACAAGTAATAATCATTATTTGATGAAATTATAATATTTTTTATGTTTTTTAATTTTTCTTTATCTTTAAATAAAATATTTAATATATTAGTTGTTCCCATACCTGATATTATAATTGTATCTATAAAGTTTGGCATTTTTTCTATTCCATTTGCTAAAGATATTTGTATTTTATCTTCTAAGTTATATTTTTTTATATTTTCTTTAGCGCTTTCTAATGGTTTTTTATTTATATCACTTGCAATTATTTTTATATTTTTTTTATTTTGATATAAATATATATCAAGTAATGCATGATCACAACCTACATCTATTATGTTTGAATTATTTTCTATAAAGATAGAAATTGTTTTTAATCTATTTGATATTTTCATTAGTCTGTTAAGAAATCCTTTAATTTTTTACTTCTTGATGGATGTCTCATTTTTCTTAAGGCTTTTGCTTCAATTTGTCTTATTCTTTCTCTTGTTACTCCGAAGATTTGTCCTACTTCTTCTAGTGTTCTACATTGTCCATCTTCTAAACCGAATCTTAATTTTAAAACTTTTTCTTCTCTTTCTGTAAGTGTTAATAAAACATTATCAAGTTCTTCTTTTAGAAGTTCTGCTGTAGCATATTCTTCTGGTGACATCATTCTTTCATCAGGAACAAAGTCTCCTAAATGTGAATCGTCTTCTTCTCCAATTGGTGTTTCAAGTGATACTGGTTCTTGAGATATTTTCATTATTTCTCTAACCTTTTCTTCACTCATATTTAATTTTTCTGCAAGTTCTGCTTCAGATGGTTCTCTATTTAGTTCTTGGGTAAGTTGTCTTTGAACTCTAGCTAATTTATTTATTGTTTCAACCATATGAACTGGGACTCTTATGGTTCTTGCTTGATCTGCAATTGCGCGTGTTATTGCTTGTCTTATCCACCATGTTGCATATGTTGAGAATTTATATCCTTTTGATGGATTAAATTTTTCAACAGCTTTCATAAGTCCTATATTTCCTTCTTGAATTAAATCAAGAAATGCCATACCACGACCTACATATCTTTTAGCAATTGATACCACTAAACGAAGATTAGATTCTGCTAAAATTCTTTTTGCATCTTCATTGCCTTCTTCTACTTGAAGAGCATATTCATATTCTTCTTCAGAAGTAAGTAAATTTATTCTACCTATTTCTTTTAAATACATTCTAACTGGATCATTTATTTTAATATCCTTATTCGAAGATACTTCTTCTATTATATCCCCTGCAGCTGTATCTTCTTCATTATCTGGATCATTTGTTGTTATTTCAATACCATTTTGCACGAACATATTATATAATTCGTCTAGAGAATCACTATCTGGTTCAATACCTTTTAATTCTTCTGCAATTTGTTCAAATGTTATTTTCTTTTCATTTAATCCTAATTCAAGTAGTCTTTCTTTTCTTTCTTCAAAAGATCTTATTTCATTAATCATTTGATTCAACTCCCATTTTTAATGATCTTATTTTTTCTGCAATAATTATTTGTTTTTCAATATTAGGTTCGTTTTTTAATTTTTCATTTAACCTTTTTATCTCTTCGGTTTTAGCGTGCTCCTTTATTACTGAAATATACTCATCTATTATTGCAAAATCAATATTATCATTTATTTCATATTTTATTGTTTCTTTCAAAATTGCCATTAATTCAGGTTTATTATCTAATGAAGTTATAAAATCTGCAAGTAGAAGATTATTATGCTTTTTATAATAATAAATTATTTCATTTGCTAAATATCTAGCTTCTACAAAAGGCATATAATTTAATCTTTTTTCATATATTTTTGTAACTTCATGACTATTTAACATATAATTTAATAATTCATAAGTTGCCTTTTTATATTTATTTTGTTTTTCCTTTTTTAACGGCTCTTTTTTTAACGTTTCAATTTTACTATATTTTTCGATTTTTTGCAACTTTTTTTTAAGTATTTCTACATCAATGTTAAATTCTAATGATATTTTCTTTAAAACAAGTTCTTGCTTTACTATATCCTCTTCTTTTTTTATTTCCTCTAAAACTTTATTTATATATTCCGTTTGATTATCTATATTAGTTAAATCTTTTCCATGTTTTAAATATTTTATTTTAAAATCACTAAACGATAATGGTTTTTGATATAAATTTATATATGATTCTTTTCCATGTTTTAAAATATATTCATCTGGATCATAACCATTTTCTAGTTTTATAACAAATACATTGAAGTTATTTTCTTCTAGTATATTTCCAACTTGATAGGTTGCTTTTTGTCCAGCATCGTCCCCATCAAGTGATAAGTAAATATTATTAGTTAATCTTTTAATGAGAGAAATTTGTTCTTTTGTTAAAGCAGTTCCCATTAACGCTACTGTATTTTTTATACCTATTGTATGTAATCTTATTACATCCATAAATCCTTCAACAATGATTAGTTTTTTTTCATTTCTAACTATGTCTTTAGCATTATAATAATTATATAAATTTTCCCCTTTTTTAAAAATTGGAGTTTCCATAGTATTTATATATTTTGAAGTAGATGTTGTATTATATATTCTACCAGAAAATCCTACCGGTTTATTTGCTACATCAAATAGTGGAAACATTATTCTATTTATGTATAAATCCATGCCATCTCTACCAAGTCCAAAAGTTTCTAATTCTTTATTTGTATAATCTTTACTATTTAAAATAGTTGTTAGAGATTTTCTATCTGATGTAGATAGTCCTATTTTAAATGTTTTTATTATCTCTTCATCTATTCCTCTTTTTAATAAATATTCTTTAGCAGTTTTTCCTAGTGAAGAATTTAAGTTATTTTGATATAGTTTTAATGCTAAGTCATACATTTTATAATATTTTTCATATTTATCATTTGTTTTTACAATAGTTTTTCCTACATCAATACCTGCTTTTTTTGCTAAAAGATGTAATGCTTCTTTAAAATCTATATGTTCATAGTCCATCACAAAGTTAAATACATTACCACTTGCGCCACATGAAAAACATTTATATATTTGTTTATCTTTAGATACACTCATACTTGGATTTGTATCATCGTGAAAAGGACATACACCAAAGTAGTTTTTTCCTTTTTGTGTTAATGGAAGATATGATGAGATTATATCTACTATGTCACTAGCTTGTCTTACTTCATTTATTTTATTATCCATCATATCACCCTCTTTCAGTTATTTATTATAACACTTAATGACAAAAAAAGATAATAATTTTTATATTTATTATTATCTTTTATATAAGTGATTTTCTACTCCACACATCTATATCTTTATCTAAATATATATTTAATTTTGTTTCAAATACTATTTTTATAAAACCTAATCCATTTATAACTAAATCATTATTAAATTTAGTATTAAATTCTCTAACTGATAAGTCTTTTAAATTATCATGTCTTTTACTATTTATTCTTTTTACATTTAAATCATTTGACATAAAAATTGTAAAGCTATTTTTTTCTCCTTCTAAGTAATCTATTCTTAAGAAATTCTCTATTATTAAAGATTGTCCTTTTTTTAATTGATATGTTCTTGGTTTTATTTCTTTTTTAGGAGATATTTTTTTTATCATTTTAGAATCACTAAAGTTTAAAAGATTTCCATCATCTACTAAACCTGGGGT
Source organism: Bacilli bacterium (assembly GCA_045580645.1). Taxonomy (GTDB): domain Bacteria; phylum Bacillota_I; class Bacilli_A; order RF39; family UBA660; genus HGM10836. The sequence continues at coordinate 39 of JAZNOG010000037.1, read as the reverse complement.
GTCTATTAAATAATAATCTTTTATAGGTATTTTAATTTC
>JAZNOG010000036.1:0-7143 GCA_045580645.1 Bacilli bacterium | reverse complement strand
ATTTATTAAACTTTTTCTTAAATTTTTTCTTTGATACTCCTTTAATTTTTCTAAGACCTAGAATCATTTCATTTTCCATATCTATTTTTTCATTTATTATTTCTTTTTCAAATATATAATTTCCTTTTAAATAATTATTTATACTTTTTGTATTTGTGTATCTAACATTATCTATATATCCGCTTGCACCTAGTCCAAATCCATAATATTTTTCATTATTCCAGTATGTTAAATTATGTTTAGACTCATAACCTTTTTTACTGAAATTACTTATTTCATAATGAATATAACCATTTTTTCCTAATTTTTTTCTAATAAAATGATACATTTTACTATTTAAATCATCATCTATTTCTTCATAACCATTTATTTTTAACATTGTGTTATCTTCTAGTATTAAAGAATATATAGAAATATGGTTTACATCAAGTTTTAAAAACTTTTCCAAATCTTCATTTAATTCCTCTATTGTTTGACCTTTTATACCATATATTAAATCAATATTTATGTTATCAAAATAATTCTTTGAAAGGTTTATCTTTTCTTCTATAGAAAAATCATAATTTCTTCCTAAAATATTTAATATTTTTTTATTAAAAGATTCTACTCCAATACTTAATCGATTAACTTTATTCTTCTTTAGTAAAACAAGTAAATCTTTTGTTATATCTTCTATATTGCATTCAAAAGTAAATTCATATTTTTTTGATAATTTAATTTTATTAGTTATAGAAAAAAGTTTTTTAAACTCATTTTTATTTAAAGATGAAGGTGTTCCTCCTCCGATATAGATTGTTTTTATTTCTTCATTTTTATAAATAGAAAATATTTCTTTTTCTAAAGTATTTAAATATTTATCTACTAATTCTTTGTTATAATACATTTTGCAAAAATCACAATAAGAACAAATTTTATTACAAAATGGTATATGGATATATATACTCTTCATTAAAATCACTTACTTTCTTTTTCTTTCAAACGCTTTTTTATCATTTTTTTGATAATACAATATATATTTTTTTATTTTTTCTGTATTATATTTATTTAGAATTATATCTATTTCTTCTTCTGTTAATTTATATAATGAAATAAATCTACATATTCTTTTTTCATTAGTATTTAAAATAATATCTAATATTTCTTCTTTTGTTAATACTTTTAATATTTTAAAATCAGATGAAGCATACATGTTATAATATCCATAATAATCATCTTCGAAGCTACTAATTATTCCATATCCTTTTACAAAACAAATTTCTATGTCTTTTTCAAAAGAGGTATAATATCTTAAAACATCTTCTATGTTTTCACAAAAATGAAAACCGCCTTTTTGGAATTTTACATCACCAGAAAAATGGTAATGTTTTAATACTTCGTATTTATTACCATAGTTATCAATTAAACCTTTATTAAATGCTTTAAAGCCAAATATAGGTTTATTCATCATCAACCTTTAGGATAGATAAGAATGCATCACTTGGAAGTTCTACACTACCAATTGTTTTCATTTTCTTTTTACCTTCTTTTTGTTTTTCTAAAAGTTTTCTTTTACGAGAAACGTCTCCTCCATAACATTTGGCAAGCACATCTTTTCTCATGGCTTTTACTGTTTCTCTTGCAATAACTTTTGATCCTACTGCTGCTTGAACTGGAACTTCAAACATTTGTCTTGGAATGATTTTCTTTAAGTTTTCAGTAAATATTCTTCCTTTTTCATAAGCAAAATCTTTATGAACTATTGTGCTTAATGCATCAACCATTTCTCCATTTAATAAGATATCTAGTTTTACTAAATCGCTTTGTTTATAGCCTATTATTTCATAATCAAATGATGCATATCCTTTTGTGGCACTTTTTAATTTATTAAAAAAGTCATATACGATTTCAGAAAGTGGTATTTCATAGTGGATATTAACTCTAGTAGGAGTTACATATTCAAGTGTTTTATAAATACCTCTTTTATTTTGACATAATTCCATAATTGGACCGATATAAGTACTTGGTGTCCAAATAGACGCTGAAATATAAGGTTCTTTTATTGTTTTTATCGCTACTCTTTCAGGAAGTTTATTTGGAGCATCAACCATTACAATTTCTCCACTTGTTTTTTCTACTTCATATATTACAGAAGGGCTTGTTGCAATTAAATCTATTTTAAACTCTCTTTCAATTCTTTCTTTGGTTACATCCATGTGTAAAAGTCCTAAAAAACCACATCTAAAACCAAATCCTAATGCTGTTGATGTTTCTGGAAAAAAAGATAATGATGCATCGTTTAGTTTTAATTTTTCTAATGCTTCTTTTAAATCTTCAAAGTTTTTTGAATCAATTGGATATATACCACAGTAAACAAAAGGTTTTATTTCTTTATATCCTGGAAGAGCTTTTTCTGCTGGATTGCTTTTTAAAGTAATTGTGTCTCCGACTTGGACATCAGAAATACTTTTAATACTTGCGAAAACATATCCTACTTCTCCTGCTTTTAGTTCTTCGATTTTCTTTTCTTTTGGGGTATTTATACAAAGTGATACTACTTCGTAACTTGCACCTGTTTTCATCATTTGGATAATATCTCCTGTTTTTAATGCTCCGTTTACGACTCTAACTGATAGGATTACACCACGATAAGGGTCAAATATTGAATCGAATATTAATGCTTTTAATTTATCATCATTTTGAGTTGGTGCGGGAACTTTTTCTACTACTTTATCAAGTAATTCTTTTATACCGATTCCTTCTTTTGCACTGCAAAGAATGATTTCTTCTTTTTTAAAACCAAGTGTTTCTATAAGTTCATTAGTTACTTTTTCTGGATCTGCATTTGGTAAATCGATTTTGTTTATTACAGGTATAATTTCTAAATTATTATCTAGCGCTAAGTAAAGGTTTGCTAGTGTTTGAGCTTCTATACCTTGAGTTGCATCTACAACTAAAATGGCTCCTTCACAAGCCGCTAAGCTTCTAGACACTTCGTAAGTAAAATCGACATGGCCTGGGGTATCTATTAAATTTAACATATATTCTTCATTATTATACATATATCTTAAAGATACGGCATTAAGTTTTATAGTAATGCCACGTTCTCTTTCTAGTTCCATAGAATCAAGTAATTGGTTTTTCTTTTCTCTATCTGTAATTGCTTTTGTTTCTTCTAAAATACGATCTGCTAAAGTAGATTTACCATGATCGATATGCGCAATTATTGAAAAGTTTCTAATTTTGTTTATATCCATAAATCTCACCACTAACTATGTTATCATAAAATTAAAGTAATTTAAAGAAAAAGGTATAAATTAAGTTTTGTAAAATGCATCTATCTTTACAAATGTTTTGAAATATGTTATTATGAATATGTCAAGGAAACTTGCATAAAATAAAAAAAGAGGAATACTTAACGGTCGCATGTTGAGTACTTACCTTATAATTTGGTAAAAGCACTTAATCTACGTTTTTTTGTAAATTGAGTGCTTTCTTTTATAAATACCTTTTATTTTATAAAAAGTAAGGCTATTAGTAAGAAGATAATAATGATTAGCGAAGATATTAAAAAATCTTTTTTACACATATTATCAGCCTCCTTCTTTAAAGAAGTTGGCAAGCACTCAACTTTGTTAAGTATTCCTATATATAATTATACAATAGTTTAATTTGTTTTTCAATAAAAGCAGAACAAATTTTCGCTCAAAAAAACAATGTGTCTTTACAAATACTTTAAAATATGTTATTATGAATATGTCAAGGAAACTTGCATAAAATAAAAAAAGGAAACATTCAGTTTTTCCGAGTTGAATGTCTACCATCAAATGCCTATGGCACTTATTTAGAGACGCTTATTCTAACGAATGAGTGTCATTTTTTTATTACTACTATCAAAATGATAAGGAGAAATAAAATGATAGTAATGAACTTTAGAACTTTTAAAATAAAAGTTTTATTTTTCATTTTATCAAACCTCCTCTCTATAAGAGATTTGGTAGACACTCAACAACTGATGTTTCCTATGTTTAATTATATCAAAAGTTAATTTATTTTTCAATAAAAATAGAACAAATTTTCGCACAAAAAATAAGTATAATTACATATACTTATTCATTTGTTTCATCATTTGATTTACTTGTTTTTGAGTTGGTGTTCTACCCATCTGACTCATCATAACTTTTATCATTTCTTCATTTATTGGTGGATTCTTTTTTAAATATTTTTTCATAAAATGTTTAGCTAAGAAAAATCCTATAACTGCACCACCAATAAGTCCAATTACTATTAATAATATATCTTGCCACATAATTTTTCCTCCATAAATATATTTTATAAAATATTTTATGATTTAACAAGTATTTTATGTTTTAATCTTATGTTTTTTTAAAAAGAAATAATCTTGTTCTTTAAAGTTACAAACAAATAAATAATCATTATAATTTAATAAATCATTAAAGAAAGTGCATTCGTCTGTGTTTGTTTCTATTTTTATGTTTGAACTTCTGACAGTTAAAACACTTATTTCATTTACAAATAAATTATTTATAATATGTTCATCCTCACATATAGAATACATTAATTTATTTTTATGTTTTTCATATATGTATTTATTTATTTCTTCTTTTTTATAAAAGTTACATATTTGTTCAAATAAATTATATCCATAGTTTTTATCTATTTCTTTCATATAATAGATGCGATTAAAAATATAAAATAACTCCCCTGGTCTATTTTTATACAAAATAGCGAACTCTTTTTTTATATTAAATATTAAATACTCTTTCATAAAATCACCATTATTAGTATAAATAATGATAATTAAATATTTTGTTGAAAAAAAGAATAAATTAAAATTTTATTCTTTTATTTATATAATCTTCTAATTCTTCTAATTTTAATGTTTCTTGAAGCATTGTATCTCTATCTCTAATAGTGACTGTATTATTTTCTATTGTATTATTATCAATAGTTATACAAAATGGTGTTCCAATTGCATCTTGTCTTCTATAACGTTTTCCTATGTTTCCTGATTCGTCATATGAAGTCATAAAATTTTTAGATAACTTTGTATAGATTTCTTTTGCTTTTTCGCTATGTTCTTTTTTTACAAGTGGTAAAACGCATACTTTGTATGGCGCAAGGAATGGATTTAAGTGAAGCACTTCTCTTGTTCCATTTTCCAACTCTTGTTCTTCGTATGAATTAAATAAAATTGCCAAGAAAGTTCTATCTAATCCATATGTTGATTCAATAATATATGGAATAAATTTTTCATTAGTTTCAGGATCTAAATAAGTTTGTGATACTTTGCTATATTCTTGATGTCTTGATAAATCATAATCAGTCCTGTTATGAGTTCCGTTTATTTCACCCCATCCAAATGGGAAATGATATTCTATATCACATGCTTCTTTTGCATAATGCGCTAGTTTTTCATGGTCATGGAATCTTAATTTATCTTCATCTAGTCCTAAATCCATATAGAACTTTTTACCATATTCTTTAAAATAAGCATAAAGTTCAGAATCTGTCCCTTCTTTACAGAAAGTTTGATATTCCATTTGTTCAAATTCAATTGTTCTAAATGTAAAGTTTCCTGGTGTTATTTCGTTTCTAAATGCTTTGCCTATTTGTCCAATTGAAAAAGGTAATTTTGCTCTCATACTTCTTTGAACATTTAAAAAGTTTACGTATTCTCCTTGTGCATTTTCTGGTCTTAAATATATTTTGCTTTTTGAATCATTTGTAACACCACGATATGTTTCAAACATTAAATTGAATTGTCTAATATCAGTAAAGTTAGTTTTTCCACATTTTGGACATGGAATATTATTTTCTCTAATATACTTAATTAATTCTTCTTCATTAAATGTATCTCCAATTGAAGAATTAGAATAATCATTTACTAAGTTGTCTGCGCGAACTCTCATTTTACATTCTTTACAATCAATCAAAGGATCAGAAAAACTTGCAACATGACCAGAAGCTTCCCAAACTCTTGGGTGCATTAAAATATCTGCATCTACTTCATATGCGTTTTCTCTTTCTTGAATAAAACGTTTTCTCCATGCATCTTTAATATTGTTTTTTAATCTTGCACCAAGTGGACCATAATCCCAAGTATTAGCTAAGCCTCCATATATTTCACTTCCTTGAAATATAAAACCATAATTTTTACAAAAATTTACCATTTTTTCCATTGTCATTTTTTCCATTTTAATATTCCTCCATTTTTATTTTTCTTACTTTATTTTTAGTTTTTTCTCCTACTTTTATATTATGATTTAAAACTATATTTGTTAGTTCTCTTATACCATTGTTTGCTAGTGAAAAATCTGCTTTTATTTTTTTTGTTTCACTTTCTAAAGCAACTTTACCTTTTTTGTTTTTCATTATAATAAGTTCTTCTTCAAAGAAATAACTGATTAATTCTTCTAAAAAGATTAGTTCTTCTTTGACTATATAATGATTTTTTACTAGTAATGTAAAATTCAAACCATAATCATCTTTAAAATACTCAGAAACAGTAGGAAAACAAGATAAATAAATTCTATTGGTATCATTATTTATTAAAAATTTATTCCTTGATTCTTTATAAGTTTCTCTTATTTTTTGAATAGTTTCTTTTGAAAGATGAGAGTATGATGCTAAACTTGTTCCATCTTCAGAAAAAAGTCCTGTTATAATGGTGTCAGTTGTTATTTGTTCAATTTTATGTTTTCTTAAATAACATGATACAACATAATCAACTAATTCTTCATCTTTTAAATGATTTAATTTTACATATAAAATATTAGGTGTTTCTTCATCTTTTTCTCTTTTTCCTTCTGCAACTATTTTTTTATCAGTTATTGTTATTTTTTCATAAGTATCATTAAATATTTTTTTTGAGTCTTCTAATATCATAATAACCCTCCAATTATAAAATAAAAAGACCCTATAAACACATAAGGACGAGTTTTCCCGCGGTTCCACCTTATTTATTCATAGAATCTCTTTTGATATATAGCTCCTAGTTTTCCCTACTAATCATCGCTTTTCAAGAATATTTTAATATAAAAATGACAAGTTGTCTAGAATTATTTAAAATTTGTTAATATTTTTACAGATTTTTTATATGATTTTGTTTATTAAAAACAACTTAAAATTTAGAATTGCTGCACA
>JAZNOG010000035.1:0-21479 GCA_045580645.1 Bacilli bacterium | reverse complement strand
GAAAAAAATAAATATAAAATTAGAAATGATGAAACTTAAAAACAAAAAAAAGAAAATAACTTTATTCATTGAATAAAGTTTTTTTTAAAAATAAATTATTAAAATCAAAAGATTTAAACTAATTTAATTAAATAAAAAATTGGGGTTCATTAGTATTAGAAATAACTTTTGAACTTTTTACATCATCAGTAGTAACATCATTAATAATATTTTTTTCATTTACATCAAAAGTTTTACTAGAACTTGTGTTAGACCTAGAATCGTTAGAATTTAGTTCCTTGGCAACCCTAAACATTGTTTTAGCGTTATTCCAAATTGGTCTAACTTGATATACCACTGGAATAGCTTGATTTATAACACCTAAAGTTTTACTTGCGCCATTTAAAAGACCGGTAAAAGAAAAACCTTTAGTAGCACTACTTGCTGCACCAATTCCAGCGCTAGCAGATCTTGAGCCACCAAACAAAGAAGAAAGAAGTCCTCCAGAACGAGCTCCCATTCCAATAGAGCTATTTCTAATTCCAGAACCTAAGCCGATATTACCCATTTGATTAAAACCAGAGTTAATTGGAAAAGAATTTCTCATGCCCATAGAATTATTAAAATATGGAAAACCATTATAATATCCATTATTCATAAAAAGCCTCCTACATTAGTTTATGCATAATAACATACTATGAAACAAAAAAAGCAAAATTATTTGCTTTTATTAATACGATATAAATTTATACTTGGAAAAGATCTAAATCTTAACCTTAACAAACTAGTCCCAACACCATTAGATACAAATATCTCAGTATCGCTAACTTTATAATAAGGTTTATAATATTCTTTAGAACCCTCTGGCAAATACCAATTTATAATATAAGGTAAATTTACTTGTCCATTATGAGAGTGACCTGCAAGGATTAAATCAACATTATAATTTAAAATCTCTTCTGCATAATCTCCTTCATGAACAACAACTATTTTATAAGAAATATCCTTTACCTCGTCATCGTTTAATAAACTAAGATCAGGACTACCAAATAAAACATCATCAACACCATAAATTAAAATAGGTTTATTATCTTTATTATAAACAATATCATAATTATTAGTTAAAACATTGAAATCTGTTTTTACGTAAACTTTTAAAACATCCTCATTATAATAATCATGATTTCCAATAACTGAATACTTTCCTAAAGAAGAAGTAATATCATTTAATGCTTTTGTTAAAATGTTAAAATCATCTTTATTCATTAAATATCCTTCTTCAATTAAATCACCTGAAAAAATAACAATATCAGGTTTTAAAATATTTATTTTTTCTACAATCTTATTAATATTATTCTTGTTAACAGAAGAACCATAATGCAAATCAGAAAAGTGAACTATTTTAGCGCCATGGAAACTATCACTAATTTCATTACTAACAATTTTATGTTCATTAACAAATAACATAGAAGGTTCTATATACCTAGAATATATTATTACTAAACAAATTAAAAATATAAATACAATAAACATCTTTCTAACTTTCTTTCTCTTTCTTTCTTTTTTTTGTTTTTTTTCTTTTAACTTAATTTCACGAGATAATCTCTCATTTTTTTCCACTCTTGTTTTCATTATCCACCTATTAAAGAAATAGAAACAAGTAAAGCATTATGAATTAAATGAAAGGTAATTGGAACAAAAATATTATCAGTTTTAGTATAAGCATATGCAAACATAGAACCTACTATTCCGTAGGGTAGAATATATAATAATTCCATTGGATTAGAAAGGCCTGCAACTGTATGAATAAAACCAAATAAAAGTCCTGAACAAATGATATATATAATGCTATATTTATCTTTAAAAATATCCCTAAGACTCTTTCTAAAAACTAATTCCTCAATAAAAGGAGCATATAAAACAGTAGAAAAAACCATATATAAAGGATAACTATTTAAAGTAGATTGAACAATTTGTTCATTTTGAGCTTCACTTTGATAAAGCATCATAATAATAAAATTAAATAAAATCATAAGAGATATACCAATTAACCAACACTTCAAACCAACTTTAAAAAACTCTTTAAAATTTTTAAAATAATCTTTAATATTATGATTAATAGTCCTATGATAAATTAAATACATTATTAAGATAAAGGAGATATCAATAATAGTAAGTATACCAAGTTTTAAAGAATTATTTAAACTTAAAACATCAATTCCTAAACTAACTAAAATCTCTACAATAATAGAACTATAAACCATACTTAAAATAAATAAAAAAATAGATAAACAAACTTTACCAAATGTTTTCATATTTCACTTCCTTACTACTTAATAGTATATCATGTATTTGAATAAACATAAACAATTTAAAATATTAAAAGTGTAAATGAATAAAAATTTCACAAAAATCAAAAAAAGTTTTCCTTTTTATAATATTTGTGCTATAATACATTTGACAACGAAGTGGGATTTCCCACTTTTTGTATTAAAAGGAGGTATTTTTATGGAAAAAATCAAAAAAGTATTAGAAAAACCATTAAGTAATATTAACATGACAATTGATGAAATATCTTATAAGAGCAAAAACTTAAATATTGTTTTAGATAGCCCTGAAATAATAAATGTAGATAAAATAGTAGAGGCATCTAGATTAATATCAAAAATTTTAGATGAAAATGATTTCATCAAAGAACAATATATGTTAGATGTATCATCAAAAGAAAAGGGAGATGAAATAAAATGAACGAAAAAGAATTTTTAAAAGCGGTAGATATTCTAGTTGAAGAAAAACATATCGATAAAGATATAATTTATGAAGCAATGGAACTTGCTTTAGTTTCTGCTTATAAGAAAAACTTTGATTCAAAAACAAATGTAAAAGTATTAATAAATAGACAAACAGGAAAAATTCAAATTTTCTCTTATAAAACAGTAGTGGAAGAAGTAGAAGACGATGAAATTGAAATAAGTTTAGAAGAAGCAAGACTAATTGATAAAACTAAAGATCTAGGAGATACAATTGATGAAGAAGTTACACCAAAAGATTTTGGTCGTGTTGCAGCATCAACTGCTAAACAAGTAGTAATTCAAAAAATAAGAGAAGCAGAAAGAAATAGTATTATTAATGAATTCCAAAGTAAAGAAGGAGAACTTGTTTCAGGATTAGTAGCACTTGAAGATGAAAGAAATTATTATATTGATTTAGGTAGAACAAATGGAATTCTTCCAAAATCAGAATTAATTGGTAATGAAAAAATAGAAATGGGTTCTACAATAAGAGCATATGTTACAAAAGTAGATTCAAACTCAAAAGGAACAATTATTTTACTATCTAGAACTCACTATAATTTTGTTAAAAGATTATTTGAACTTGAAGTTCCAGAACTTGCAGATGGTTCAGTAATGATTTATCAAATCGCAAGAGATGCGGGTTCAAGAAGTAAGGTAGCAGTTTATTCAGAATATGCAAATATTGATCCAATTGGATGCTGTATTGGAGAAAAAGGATCTAGAATAGCTAGAATAATAAATGAATTATCTGGAGAAAAACTAGATATAATTAAATATGATCAAGACAAAGAAGTGTTTATAAAAAATGCATTAAGTCCAGCTAAAAATGTAAGTGTATACATATTAGATCCTAAAAAACAAGAAGCCTTAGCAATTGCAGATGGAGATGATTTTTCTCTTGCACTTGGTAAAAAAGGACAAAATGTTCGTTTAGCATCAAGACTTACAAAATATAAAATAGACGTTAAAACAAGTGAACAAGCAAAAGAAATAGGCATAAATATAAAAGTTGGTGAATAATATATATGAAAGAAAAAAAAATACCAATGAGAACATGCACTATAACAAAAGAAAAATATCCTAAATTAGAATTAATAAGAATTGTTAGAACCCCTGAAAATGAAATAAAAGTAGATTTAACAGGAAAATTAAATGGAAGAGGAGCATATCTTAAAAAGGATATTGAAGTTATAGAAAAAGCAAGAAAAACCAAAGTTTTAGAGCGTCACTTAGAAACAAAAATAAGTGATGAAGTATATGATGAACTAATAGAAAAAATAAAAAAATAACAAAGAGGTGATTAACAATGATGAGTGTTAAAGAATATGCACTAGATGTTAATAAAACAGTTGTAGAAATACTTGCTCTATGTAATGCATTTAATATTAAAGCATCAAATGAAAATGATATGTTAAATGAAGATGATATAATCGTATTAGATAGTAATTTAGATGATATAGTAGAAGGTGAAGAATCATTTGAAGATGAAGAAATAGTAGATGATGATGAACTAGAAAAAGACTTAAGAATAAATATTGAACAAGATAAATCTGTTCAAAAAATGAAAAAAATACCTTCAAATAATAAAAATGACAATTCAAAATATTTAAAAGAAAAAAAGAATGCATATAAACATAAAGAAAAATTATCTACTAATGAAAGTGATGATAGTAATATTGTTTTATATACAAATGGAATGACAGTTAAAGATTTAGCAGAAAAATTAAATGTTAATTCAACAGAAATAATAAAAAAACTATTTGATTTAGGGATAATGACTAATTTAAATCAAAGTATAGATTTTACTACTGCTGAAATAATTGTAGTAGATTATAATAAAACATTAAAAAAAGAAGAAACTAGAGATATAGTAAACTTTGAAGAATATGAAATAATAGATAAAGAAGAAGATTTAATAAATCGTCCACCAGTAGTAACAATAATGGGACACGTTGATCATGGAAAAACTTCTTTACTTGATGCTATTCGTGAAACTAATGTTGTTTCAAAAGAAGCTGGAGGAATTACTCAAGCAATCGGAGCATACCAAGTTTCAATTCATGATAGATTAATTACATTTATAGATACCCCAGGACATGAAGCTTTTACTGAAATGCGTGCTAGAGGAGCTTCAGTTACAGACATAGTAATAATTGTAGTATCTGCAGAAGATGGAATTAAACCACAAACAGTTGAGGCAATAGATCATGCAAAAGCTGCAAAAGTTCCAATAATAATTGCTATAAATAAAATGGATTTACCAACTGCAAATCCTGATAGAGTTCTTCAAGAACTAACAGAACATGGACTTACTCCTGAAGAATGGGGAGGAGATACTTTAGTAAATAGAATCTCTGCTAAAACAAAAATGGGATTAGAAGAATTATTAGAAAATATTCTTCTAATTGCAGATATGAATGAATTAAAAGCAAATCCTAATAGATATGCAACAGGTTCAGTAATTGAAGCAAAACTAGATAAAAATATAGGTTCAGTAACATCTTTATTAATTCAAAATGGAACACTTCGTTTAGGAGATCCTATCGTTGTAGGAAACATTTATGGAAAAGTCAGAACCTTAAGAAATGATAAAGGCCAAGATTTAATAAGTGCAGGGCCATCAACTCCAGTAGAAATAACTGGATTAAATGAACTACCTGTATCAGGTGATAGATTTATGGCATTTGAAACAGAAAAACAAGCAAGAAAAGTCGCTGAAGAACGTTTAATAAGAAGTAAAGAAGAAAATACAAATCGTTCAGGAATGACTTTAGATGACTTATTTAATAAAGTTCAAGAAGGAACAAAAAATATAAGTGTTGTTTTAAAAACTGATGTTAAAGGTTCAGAAGAAGCTATTAAACAATCACTAAATAAAATAAATGTTGAAGGCGTTAAAGTAGATGTTATAAGAAGTGGAGTAGGAACAATAACAGAAAGTGATATTGTTTTAGCAAATGCAAGTCAAGCTATTATAATTGGATTTAATGTTAGACCTAATAACAAAACACTTGAAGTAGCAAAACAATACAATGTAGATATAAGATTACACAATGTAATTTATAAAATAATTGAAGAATTAGAAGATGCTATAAAAGGTATGTTAAAACCAAAATATGAAGAAAAAATACTTGGTTCTGCAGAAATCAGACAACTATTTAAATTCTCAAAAATAGGACTAATCGCAGGTTGTATGGTTCAAGAAGGAATTATAAAACATGATGCAAGCGCAAGGTTAATTAGGGATGGAATAGTTGTATATGATGGAAAGATAGGATCACTACAAAGAGAAAAAAATAAAGTAAATGAAGTGAAAAAAGGATTTGAATGTGGTATAACATTAGAAAACTATGGTGATATAAAAGAAAAAGATATAATTGAAGCTTATACTATGGAAGAGGTTAAAAGATGAGTTTAAAGACAAAAAAAATAGGTAGTAATTTTGTAAGAGAAATAAGTTATATCATTATGGAAGAAATAAAAGATCCTAATATTAGATTTGTTACAATAACAGGTTGTGATGTAACAAATGATTTATCATTTGCAAAAGTTTACTTTACAACATTAAAAGAAGAATATAAAGAAGAAACATTAAAAGCTTTAAATAAAGCAGCTAACTTTATAGAACTTGAATTATCTAAAAAAGTAGATATTAGAAAAATGCCTCAAATAAGTTTTCATTATGATAATTCTATAGAATATGGAAAGAATATTGAAGCAAAATTAAAAGAATTAGGAAAATAATTGAAATTTAAAAAAAAGTATGTTATTATTTATTATAGATAAATAATAGATACTTTTTTTGTTAGGGTGATACAATGAATAAAAGAATAAAAATAAAAAACTTTTTTTACAGAGATGTAAAAGAATTTAATATAGTTTTATTATTAGGAATAGGGGTATTTTTAATAACAATAGCAGGATATACTAGTTATGCATTATTTAGTCAGGAAATAACTAGTGATAATACGATAGTAGTAAAAGCCGGCAATTTATATCCAAAAGATACAAATTCATGTTATACAACAAAACTTGATAATACAACAAATACAGTAACTATAACAGGATACGATAGTGCTTGTGGAAAAGATGTAGTAATACCAGAAGAATTACCAGTAGTTGCATCCTTTACATTAGTAGAAAATCCTACAGAAGAAGCAATAAGTAATTGTGAAACTGCATTAACAAATAATGAAATAACAGAAACTGATGCACAAACATTATGTAATGGAGGAACGTTAGAAGATGGCACAACATTAGAAAATAAAATATCATTATTAGATGGAACAGGTATGAGAGGGGCATTTTATTCAAAAGTAATAGATGAAATGTATCCTGTAACAGCAATAGCAAATGGTAGTAACACAACAGGAGTATTTATAGGCAAAGATTTAACAAGTGTAGTATTAGCTGATACGTTAGTGACAATAGGACAATTTGCATTTTATTATAATACTAATTTAACAGGAGATTTAATTATCCCAGATAGTGTCACAACCATCGGAAGCTGGGCATTTCGTAATAACAACTTGACAAGTGTAACCTTAGGTAATAGCGTAGAAACCATCGGAGCCCAAGCATTTTTAAATAACACCAACTTAACCGGAGCATTAGTAATCCCAGATAGTGTGACAACCATCGAAAGACAGGCATTTGAATATAACAATCTGACAAGTGTAACCTTAGGTAATAGCGTCACAACCATCGGAGACGATGCATTTAGTAATAACAACCTCACCGGAGCATTAGTCATCCCAGATAGTGTTACAAGTATTGGAGAAGCAGCATTTAGTAAAAACAATCTCACAAGCTTAACCCTAGGTAATAGCGTGCAAGCCATCGGAGGCTATGCATTTGCTTTTAACAACCTCACAAGCTTAACCCTAGGTAATAGCGTGCAAACCATCGGAAACTCTTCATTTTCATATAACAACCTCACAAGCTTAACCTTAGGTAGTAGTGTTGAAACCATCGGAGGAGCAGCATTTTTAGGAAACAATCTCACAAGTTTAACCATTCCTGATAGCGTGACAACCATCGGAGGCAGAACATTTGAATATAACAACCTAAATTATGTATATATTAGTGAAAACTCTAGTTTAATAGAAATAACAGGAATAGGAACTGGTGCATTTCCTTCATCAGGAGGATATTACTCAATTTCTGGAAAAGAATATGTAAATAACCCTGGTTTAACTGTTATTTATAATAATTCAAGGAAATCATTTGACTTTACTGGTGCTATCACTGAAACAGCAGGAACACCATTCATAACAGGAACTGTTCCAAGTTATAGTAGTAATATAGTAACTATAACAACAGGTTATCCAGAATAAATATTTAAGTATTAGATAAATATAAAAATATCTAATACTTTTTCTATTATTTACATTTTTATAATATTTTGTTATAATCATCTTATAATTAAAATAAGGAGTTGTATATGAAAAAAATTAATTATTTATATTTGTTAATATTTGTTTTATTGTTAATACCTTCTAATGTTTTTGCGCAAATAAAAATAACACCAAAACTAGAATGCCCAACAACAGTTAAAATAGGAAAATCAGCTACCTGCTCAATAAAAGCAGATATAGAAGGCGGAAAAATAGAAAGTATAAGTGCTACTACTTGTATAACACTACCAGGAGAAGCAGATTGTAATCCAGAATCTTACAGTGGTTTTAATAGTAACATAGGAGAAGTAGCGAAAAATATAACAATAGGAACTATTGAAGTCAAAAAAGAAAATATTACAAAAGTAGGAAATCTTACAGTAAGTTTAAACTTTAATTCAGGAGTAGGAAAAGATGATGAAGTAATATTTACAGAAGATATTTTTAATGAAACAATTAAAGTGTTAAATAATGATGCAACACTTGCAAATCTTACCCTTGATAGTGTTTCTATTATTGATGCTCTAGATAAAGAACACAAAATTGATAAAGAATCCGTAGAAATTGGTGCAGTTTTAAATGATAAAAATGCGTCTATTATAAGTGGAACAGGAAAAATAGATTTAAAATGTGGAAAAAATATATATGAAGTAGTAACAAAAGCAGAAGATGAAACAAAAAAAACTTACAAAATAACAATTGAAAGAACTTGTTCTAGCGACACTACATTAAAAGAAATAAAACTATCTTCTGGCTCACTTTCACCAGCATTTAAAAAAGATATAAAAGAATATACTTTAAATGTAAGTAAAGATATTGATAAAATAACAATAAAACCAGTAGCAACTTCAGACAAAGCAAAAGTATTAATTAACAATGATACAAAAAACGAAATATCTCTAAATTATGGAGAAAATAAAATAGTAATTGAAGTAACATCAGAAGATAACAAAAAAACTACTTATACAATAACAATAAATAGAGAAGATGGAAGAAGTACAAATAATTATTTAGAAAGTTTAGAATTAAGTGATGGAAAGTTAATCTTTTCAAAAGAAGAACTTAATTATGATGTAAAAGTTTTATATGATGTAAAAAGTACAGAAGTTACTGCAATTCCGGAAGCGGAATCTTCAAAAGTAGAAATAACTGGAGGTAAAAACTTAAAAGTTGGAGAAAATACTATTACTATTAAAGTAACAAGCGAAAATGGTTTAGTTAATGAATACAAAATAAATGTTCGAAGATTAAATGAAGGAGAAACACTTGGTGATAATCCTAATATAAAAGAAATTAATATAAATGGATATAATCTAGAATTTGATCCTGAAAAAACAAACTATACTTTAAAAATAGATAAAGAAGAATCTTTAGATATAGAAGTTATCATGGAAGATGAAACATCTAGTTATTTAATTGAAGGAAATGAGAACTTAAAAAACAAAAGTATTATTACAATAAAAACAATGTCAACAGATGGAACAACTAATACATATAAAATAGTTATAGAAAAAACAAGCTTCCCATGGCTCTTAATAATTGCTGTAGTAGCAGTTATAATCTCTGGAATTCTTATCTTTATAATATTAAAAAACAAAAACAAAAAACCAAAAGTAAAAACAAAAGTTGTTAAAGATGAAAAATTACTATCAAAAGTAAATAAACAAATAGAAAAAATAGATGAAGTAGAATATACAAAAGAAAAAGTAGTAAAAGAGGCAACAATAGAAGAAGTAGAAGAATATAAAATATGCTCTTTATGTGGACATAAAATAAGATTTGAAAGTAAAATATGTCCATACTGTAAAAAAGATTTTACAAAAAGTGAATAGGAAGGAGTAATTCTTTCTATTTTTTACAAATAAAATACACAAAATCCTTGATTTAATCATAAATTTATAGTATATTATTAGTGCTTCCATCTTTTGGATAAATAAAATCCTCATTTATCTAGAATATGGTGAATTTAAATAAGGAGGTTTAAACATGGCTTTAGCAAAAGAAAAGAAACAAGAAATAATTAAGAAATTTGCTAGAAATGAAAAAGACACAGGTTCATCTGAAGTTCAAATAGCAATTCTTACAGAAGAAATTATAACTTTAACTGAACATTTGAAAGAACACAAACATGATTATCATTCAAAACGTGGACTTTTAAAGAAAGTTGGTCAAAGAAGAAATTTACTTAATTATTTAAAAGACAAAGATATTACAAAATATCGTGAAGTAATTAAAGAATTAAATTTAAGAAAGTAGGCACTAATTTTTTAGTGTCTTTATTTTTACTAGAAAAGAGGAATAACATGATAAGAGAAGAAGATATAATTTATACAAAAAATTTATATTTAGCAAGAGTATGTGTAACTACTGGATGGGATGGAAAAAGTCATAAGTTTTATGATTATGCTTTTGTCACTATAGAAGAAGATAAATATGTAGATGCTATAACAGGAAAAGAGTATCTAGAAGAAGGCCAAAAACAAGATGATTTATTTGTTGATTCAGCAATCTGCATGTGGGAACTTACATCTGCAGATTGGTTTTGGAAAACATCATTACCTTGGCATTTACAAATGTATAAATCTTGGCTAAGAAAAAAAGAATTAGAAGAATTTTTAACAATGACACATGAAATGCTAGGATCTGTAAAAGTATCAAAGGAAAATGATAGTTTATTATTAGAACAACTAATAAGTCAATTGGATTTAAAAGAAATGTATGAAGTTATAAATAAAATGGTTTTTGATAGAGAAAAGAAATCAGCTTCAAGAATGAAAATAATTGCAAGGATATTTAGAAAAAGGGAAGAATAACATGAAAAAATATAAAACAAATGAATTATATGTAGCAAGGTTATATGTTGTAACTAATGAAGAATGGAATGATGCCAATTTAACAACAAAATATACTGGTGAATTTTTAGATTATGCAATTGTTAAGCATGAAAAAGATTTAGTATTTTCATCAATATATAAAGATGTTCTAACAAATAGATACTATAAAACTGATGCTAATTTTCAAGGACAAGTTTATATTGTTCCAAAATATTTGATAAGTTTAAATGAAATGATAAAAAATGAAAAATTAACAATCAAAGAATTATATGAAGCATTAGATATGGTAAAAGTTAGGTTATCTATCAAAAATCAAACTACAGAAAAAAGATTAAGAAATCTTGGACTTGTATTAGCAAATTTAATTTCAGAACTAGGTGAAGAAAAAGCTTCTATGATATTAAAGCAAATTATTGATGAATTAGGTATGGAAAAAACAGAAGAAATAACAAATCCTCTTTCTAACGAATTAGGGTATAATGTTGTAGAAAAAGCAAAAAATATAGAAAGAACTAGAAAAAAATAAATATAGTAAAGAAGGTAAGTATTATGGAAAAGAAAGTATTTGAATATGATTTTAGGGGAAGAACAATAAAGGTTGAAGTAGGAGAACTAGCAAAACAAGCCGCATCATCTTGTTTAGTAAGATATGGTGATACAGTTGTTTTAACTGCGGTAACTAATGGAAAAGAACCATCTACTGGTGACTTTTTCCCACTTATGGTTTTATACCAAGAAAAACAATACTCAGTAGGAAAAATTCCTGGAGGATTTATAAAAAGAGAAGGTCGCCCAACAGAAAGTGCTACCCTTGCGGCAAGATTAATAGATAGACCAATTAGACCATTATTTCCAGATGGATTTAAAAATGAAGTTCAAGTTGTAAATACTGTTTTATCAGTAGATACAGCAAACTCTCCCGAAATGACTGCGTTATTTGGTTCATCTCTTGCATTATCAATTAGTGATTTACCATTTAATGGACCTATCGCAGGTGTAGTAGTAGGACGTATAAACGGAAACTTTGTAATTAATCCAACACCAGAAGAACAAGAACAAAGTGATATTTACTTAACAGTTGCAGGAACAAAAGATGCCATTAATATGGTAGAAGCTAGCAGCAAAGAAGTAAGCGAAGAAGACATGTTAGAAGCATTAATGTTTGGACATGAAGCAATTAAAGAACTAATTAGCTTTGAAGAACAAATAGTAGAAGAAATAGGAAAAGAAAAGAAAGACTACCCAATTATAAAAGTAGATGATGAAATAAATTCTAAAGTCCGTGACATTATTACAGTTAGAATGATTAATGCAATTCAAATAGAAGAAAAATTAGCCCGTCAAGAAAAAATAGATGAACTAAGAAAAGAAGTAGTTACAATGTTTGAAGAACTGTATAAAAATGATGAAAACATAACAGAAATATTAAATCAAGTTAATAAAGTTTTAGATAATATTGAATATGAAGAAGTTCGTCGTTTAATTACTGAAGACAAAGTAAGACCTGATGGTAGAAAAATAGATGAAATAAGACCTTTATCATCATTTGTAGATATATTGCCAAGAACACATGGTTCTGCATTATTTACAAGAGGTCAAACTCAAGTATTAAGTGTTACTACTTTAGGTTCAATTAGTGAAAACCAAATATTAGATGGTTTATCAGATGAAGAAAGCAAACGTTTCATGCATCATTATAACTTTCCAGCATTTTCAGTTGGAGAAACAGGAAGATATGGCGCACCAGGTAGACGTGAAATAGGTCATGGTGCATTAGGTGAAAAGGCCTTAGCAAGAGTTCTTCCAAGTGAAGAAGAATTCCCATATACAATAAGAGTAGTATCAGAAGTATTAGAAAGTAATGGTTCATCATCGCAAGCATCTATCTGTGCTGGATGTATGAGTTTAATGGCTGCAGGAGTTCCTATTAAAAACATGGTTGCAGGTATTGCCATGGGACTTATTACAAAAGATGATAAATATACAATACTTACAGATATTCAAGGATTAGAAGATCACTTAGGAGATATGGACTTCAAAGTTGCCGGAACAGAAAATGGTATTTGTGCTCTTCAAATGGATATAAAAATACTAGGAATAACAAAAGAAATCTTACAAGAAGCTCTAGCGCAAGCTAAAAAAGCACGTTTTGAAATACTTGAAAATATGAAAACCGCTATAACAGAACCAAGACAAGAATTAAGCCCATATGCACCAAAAATTAAACAAATGAGAATAAAAGAATCACAAATAAAAGATGTAATTGGTCGTGGCGGAGAAATGATAACAAAAATTATTCAAGAATCAAGTAATGTTGTAAGTGTAAATGACAAAAATGCTGTTAAAATCGATATTGAAGATGATGGAAGAATTATTCTATACCATACAGACTATGCTGTTATTGATAAAGCAATAGAAATGATTGAAAACATAACTCGTGAAGTAGAAGAAGGACAAATTTACACTGCAAAAGTAGTAAAAATTGAAAGTTTTGGCTGCTTTGTAGAAATTTGGCCAGGTTGCGAAGGATTAGTGCATATTTCAAAACTATCAAAAGATAGAGTAGAAAAAGTTGAAGATGTTGTAGCGCTTGGTGATGAAATAATCGTAAAAGCAATTGGAACAGATAACAAAGGAAGATTAAACTTCTCAAGAAAAGATGCAATGTAATATGGATATAAAGAAAAATGATAAATTTAGACATTTTAAAGGTAAAATAGTAGAAGTTATAGAAATAGGAAAAGACTCAGAAACACTAGAAGATTTAATTATTTATAAACACATAGATGATGATGTTATCTGGGTAAGACCAAAAGAAATGTTTGCCTCTAAAGTTGATAAAATAAAATATCCAAATGTTAAGCAAGAATATAGATTTGAAAAAATAAATTAAATCTATATTTTTTTTATATTTTTTTAGGTGTTTTGACAACTTCTTGCGAAATATATATATAGGAGGTCAAAATGAAAGAACAAAAATTACAAACAATAACAAACCTTTTTAAAGGAAAAAAAATAAGAAGCACCTGGAATAAAGAAAAAGAAGATTATTATTTTAGTGTTATCGATGTTATAAGTGCATTAACAAATAGCCCTATACCTAAAAGATATTGGACTGATTTAAAAAGAAAACTTTATGAAGAAGGAAGTGAACTGTACGAAAATATCGTACAACTGAAAATGAAATCAGAAAAAGATGGAAAACATTATACAACTGATGTTTTGAATACAAAAGGAATACTAAGACTAATTCAATCAGTTCCAAGTCCAAAAGCAGAACCATTCAAATTATGGCTTGCAAGTCTTGGAAAAGAAAGAATTGATGAAGTATTTGACCCGGAAATTGCTATTAAAAGAGCAATAAATTATTATAAAAAGAAAGGATACAATGATGATTGGATAAGAAATAGAATTAATGGTATTTTAAAAAGAAAAAAATTAACTGATATATGGAAAGAAAATGGTATAACAAAAAGTTATGAATATGCAGCATTAACTAACGAAATATATAAAACATGGTCAGGTAGGACCTCTAAAGAATATAAAGAATATAAAGGGTTAAAAAAAGAAAACCTTAGAGACAATATGACAGACATTGAAATTATTTTAACTGATTTAGGAGAAATTACAACAAGAGATATAGCTAAAGTAGAACGACCTTTGGGTTTAAAAGAAAATAAACAAGTAGCAAAAAGAGGAGGGAAAGCATCAAAAATTGCAAAAGACTACTATGAAAAAGAAACAAGGGAAAAAGCTATATCTAATGAAAATAATATTGCTATTAGATATTTTGATGGCGAAAAGGAGAAAATAAAATGAAAAAATTTATTTTATTAATTTTAATGTGTGTTCCTCTTAGTATTTATGCAGAAGATATAAAATATTCTAATAAATATATAACAGATGAAAACTATAACATAACAGAAGAAAAATTATATAAATATTATGAGGAAGAAAAAATCTATAGCAATGACTATTATTTAGAAGGAGAAAACATAAAAGAATATCCATATAAAAGTAGTGAATATATAATCAAAGAATATGAATCATTAGAAAATCCAGAAGAGAAATTAAACAGAACAATTACATCAAAAAATGTAGACGGATATTATAGTTTAAAAAAAATAAATAGAATTTTAATAAGAAATGTATGGACAAACTACATAATACTATCAGAAATAGAAATTTACCATAAAGGAGAAGAAATAGATTATGATTACACATGTTATGACTGCAAGGAAAACTCGGTTATAAACATGAATGATAAAATTTATAACAGCAGTGACGGTTCAATAAGTTTTAAATCCACAATAGAAATAAATTTAGATAAAGAATATGATCCTGCACAATTAGAAGTAAAAGTTTTTTTCTACAGCCTAGAACATACAAAATTCAACTTTGAAGTTTATTACTTTGACAAAGACATAACAAAAAAATTTACTTATCTATCTGATAGTAGCAATTATGATTATATAAAATTCACAAAAGATGTAGATACCTCAACATTCAATTATTTAACAAAAATAGGAGAATATACATTTAAATTAGAAAAAGAAAACATAATAAGAGAAAAATGGGATAATAATTTAATAATACCAGATGAAAAATTAGATGAAAACTTTTATAAAAAAGAAGAAAATAAGACCATATACAAAGTTACTGATAAATACTTTAAATATTACAAAGTTGATAAAAATTACCTTAAAGGATACTACTTAGAAATGAAAGAATATATAAAAGATGAAAAAGATTATATTACAAGATATAAATATATCAAAAAAGAACAAGAAGAAAATAAAGAAAAACAGTGTTCAGCAGAAAATGCCCTAATAGAAAATGAAAAAATAAAAAAAGAAGATAAAACGAATGAAAAAGAACAAGTATCAAATATTGTCATAAATAAAACCATAAAAAACAAACAAATTGACAAATTTAGACATATCTATATTGTTATAATTTTACTAATCTTATTTGTAATGGGATATATGCTTTATAACTTAGGAAGAGAGTAGATAAAATGATTGATATGGATATGAAATTTGAAAAAGGTATATTTATAGTTAGATTAAAAGGAATATTAAATAAAGAAAATTGCACTATTATAAATAAAGAACTAACTAATATTATTAGAAATAATGGAATAAAATATATACTTATAAATTTAAAAGATTTAAATTATATAGATGGAGCAGGAGTTCAAATAATTCTAAATAACTATAAATATATATTAGAAAATAAAGGCAAAATGATAATATGTGGAATAAACAAACTATTTGATTACAATGCAACTATAACAGACAATTTATATCAAGTAAGTGATGAAGTAGCAGCTTTTAACTTAATAAATATATGAAAAAAGATTTAAATTCTGTTATAGAACAAAATGAAAAACTAATTTATTCCATAATTAACAAATATAGTTATTATTTTAATATTGAAGACTTATATCAAGTAGCAATAATTGGACTAATAAATGCTTATAAAAATTATAAAGAAAACCAAAATACAAAGTTTTCTACATATGCTTACTTTTACATATTTGGTGAAGTAGCAAATTATATAAGAGAAACAAATTATTTCAAAGTAAGTAAAGAATTAACAAAATTAAATAAATCTATAGAAAAAGCAAAAGAACTTCTAACACAAAAATTAAATAGAATACCAACCGTTTTAGAAATATCCGCATTTCTAGAAATAGATATAGAGAAAATAGAAGAAGCAAATCTTGCAACCACTTTAGTAGAAAGTTTAGATAACTATGAAGAAGAAACTTGTCTTTATAATTATGTTGGATATAGTGAAAATAGTTATAATGAAGACATTTTAGATTTAAAAGAAGAAATAAGTAGATTAAGTCCATTTGAACAGCAAATAATAGAAAATAGATATCAAAAAGGTTACACACAAAGTGAAACATCAGAAATAATGGGATTAAATCAAACTAAAGTATATAGAACAGAAAAAGAAATATTAAGCAAATTAAGAGTGCGGCTTAGGTAGATATAATTATGTAAAAAAAATAAAATTAAGATTGTAGTAAAAAAATATGAGTGAATCAGAAATAACAACATGAAGCCACAGAAAGGAGAGTTATATGAACGATATAAAAGAATATACAGAAAAATTATTTGAAGAGATTAAACACATAGATGAAAATAGTAATGAATATTGGTTGGCACGAGAATTAATGGAAGTATTAGAGTATAAAGAATGGAGGAAATTTAGCAAAGTAATTCAAAAAGCTGTGGAAGCGTGTAATGGTAGTAATTATTATATTTTAGACCATTTTGTCCTTAAAGACAAAATGGTTAATATTGGTTCAAATACTACCAGAAAATTACAAGATTATAAATTATCAAGATACGCTTGCTATTTAATAGTCCAAAACTGTAATCCTAGAATAAAAATCATTGCACTTGCTCAAACATATATTGCTGTCCAAACTAGAAAAATGGAACATAATGAAAAAGAATATTCTAGTTTAACAGAAGATGAAAGAAGATTTTATCAAAGAAATTTAACAAAGAAAGGTAACTATTCACTAAATCAAACTGCAAAAAAAGTAGGAGTTAAAAATTTTGACAAATTTCATAATGCGGGTTACAAAGGTTTATATAATGGTGAGACTGCAGATGACATTGCAAAAAGAAAAGGATTAAGATATAGAGAGGATATTTTAGATAATATGTGTAGTGAAGAACTTGCAGCAAATTTATTTAGAATATCACAGACAGAATCTAAATTAAAAAAAGATAATATTCAAAATGAAAATGAGGCAAATAAAACTCATTACAAAGTAGGAAATAAAATAAGAAAAACTATAAAAGAACTTGGTGGAACAATGCCGGAAGATTTGCCGACTCCTGAAAAAAGTTTAAAACAAATAGAAAAAGAAAATAAAAACAGACTTGTTAATATTAGCAAAATTCTATAAATTCTAATAAAAACAAAAAGGAAAAATTACATACAATGTAAGATTTCCTTTTTTTGAATAAAAAAAATATTATTTTTCATAATAAAAATGGAGGTCTATTATGAAAAATGAACAATATAAAGATTTAGTTAATAAACATTTGCCAAATGAAAAAAAAGGAAAAAATGCCTTAATTGCATTTATTATAGGTGGCTTAATTGGAACAATAGGACATTTTTTACTTGAATTTTATTCATATTATTTTCATTTATCAACATCCGACGCTAGTGTATTTATGATAATAACATTAATATTTATTGCCTGTTTATTTACAGCATTAGGATTCTTTGATGATTTTGTCCATTTTGGAAGAATGGGAGTAATAATACCAATAACAGGTTTTGCTCATTCGATGCAAAGTGCTATCCTTGACTATAAAAAAGAAGGATTAATTTATGGTTTTGGAAGCAATATATTTAAACTTGCGGGCTCAGTAATTTTATATGGAGTAGTATCAGCTTATGTGTTTGGGATGTTAAGATTTATTATAATGGGAGGATAAAATGACAATAAAATTTAATAATGTTTATGTGAAAAACACATCAACAGTCGCAGGTTTAATTGAAAAAGAAGGACCTTTAAGTAAATATTTTGATAAAACATATGATGATTATTATTTTAATGAAAAATCATTAGAACTTGCAGAAGTAAAACTGCAAAAAGATAGCATTGATCTTTTGTTAAAGAAAGTAAAAAAGAAAAAAGAAGTAGTAGATTTAATAATAGCAGGAGACTTACTTAATCAAATAACAGCATCATCGTATGCAATAAAAAAATATAAAATACCATTTTTAGGAGTTTATAGTGCCTGTGCTACCACCATGGAAAGTATTATAATTGGTTCAACTTTTATTGATGGAGGAAAAATAAATAATTGTATTTGTTCAACAAGTTCACATAACCTAACAAGCGAAAAACAATATAGAAATCCAGTAGAGTATGGAGCCCCTAAACCAAAAACAGCAACATTTACAGCTACTGGAGGAGCCAGTATATATTTAACAAAAGAACAAACAGATATAAAAGTAACAAGTGGAACAATAGGAAAAATAATAGATTTAAATCAAACAGATCCGAATAACGTTGGGGCAGTAATGGCTCCAGCAGCCGCGGACACAATATATAATCATTTAAAAAATAATAATGAAATCCCAGAAGATTATGATCTTATTTTGACAGGTGATCTTGGAATCTTCGGAAGAGAAATATTAAAAGAATATATAGGGAAGCAATACAAAATAAATTTAGATAATAATTACAACGATTGTGGAGTAATGCTTTACGATATAGAAAAACAAAAAGAAATAACAGCAGGAGGATCTGGTCCAGTTTGTAGTGCATTAGTAAATTATTCATATGTTTATAAAAAATTAAAAAGAAAAGAACTAAAAAAAGTTCTATTAGTTACAACTGGAGCCTTGTTTTCCCCAACCTTTGCCTATCAAAAACAAAGTATTTTAGGAATAGCACACGCTGTAAGTTTGGAGGTAATAGAATGATGTATATTTATTCATTTCTTTTCTGTGGTGCTTTATGTTTAATTGCACAACTAATACTTGACAATACTAAGCTAACTGCAGGACATATAACCAGTATATTTGTGGTAATAGGTTCATTTTTAGATATAGCAAATATTTATGACAAAATAATTTTAAAAGTAGGTGGTGGTGCATTAGTGCCTATTACAAGTTTTGGACATCTTCTAATACATGGAGGATTAGAACATACAACAGAATCAGGACTTATGGGAGTAGCTATGGGAATGTTTGATTTAACAGCATCTGGCATTACAAGCGCTATAGTATTTAGTTTTATTTTTGCCCTTTTATTTAGACCTAAAAATTAAAACTTTTTTCAAAATTGTATATACAATATTTCCAGAAAACCAAAAAATGAAAATTTATATAACAAAACTAATATTCTTGTTGATAATTTTATGTAATTCTTATATAATCTAATTGGTGAAATTTATGGAGAGATTACAAAAAGTTATAGCAAATTCTGGACTTACTTCAAGAAGAAAGGCCGAAGAATTAATTTTGCAAGGAAAAGTAAAAGTTAATGATATCGTTATAAAAGAACTTGGTTTCAAAGTTAATGAAAAAGATGAAATAAAAGTAGACAATATTTTATTAGAAAAAGAACAAAAAGTTTATTATTTACTTAATAAGCCAAGAGGTGTAGTGTCAACAACTGATGATGAAAAAAATAGAAAAACTGTTGTTTCTTTAATTAACACAGCACATAGAATTTATCCAGTAGGTAGACTTGATTATGATACAACTGGTCTTATTTTACTTACCAATGATGGTGAGTTTGCAAATTTTATGATGCATCCAAAAAACAAAATTGATAAGGTTTACGTTGCAAAAATAAAAGGCAAATTAAGCCCAGTTAGTTTAATGAAATTAAAAAGTGGTGTTATAATAGATGACTTTAAAACAAGTCGTTCTAAAGTAAAAGTTAAAAATTATGATTATAAAACTAATACAAGCATAGTAGAAATTATTATTCATGAGGGGAAAAACCATCAAGTAAAAAAAATGTTTGAAGCCGTAGGGCATGAAGTTTTAAAATTAAAAAGAGAACGCGTTGCCTTTTTAACATTAGATGGTCTAGCTAGTGGAGAATATAGAAATTTAACTATTAAAGAAGTTAAACAATTATATGGTTTATTTAATATAAAAAAATAGTTCAGTTGAACTATTTTTCAGTTTCTTCTATTATAATTGCATTAGTTGGACAATTTTCTTTTGCTTCCTTAGCATCTTCTAAATTTTCGTTTTTTATTTCTTCGTTTAATGCATAAGAAATTCCTTCATCATTAATTTCAAATTCTTCAGGTGCAATAGCTTGACAAGCACCACAACCAATACATATATTTTCTATAACTCTTGCTTTCATAATATAATACCTCCACTTATAATTATAATCAAAAAAATATAAAAGTAAATATTTTAATTTTTTAAATTATATGTTACAATGAATTAGAATAGAAATATGTGTATAGGTGATATGTATGAATAGTAGAATGGATAGATACAATTCAACTTTAGTTAAAGAAAGAACACAAAAAAACAAAAAACTATATGAAGAAATATCTGAAATGAATGTTGATTATATTGATATTGATGTTAATAACGCTATTGAATTTAATAATTTCAATAACGATAATTTAACTAGAACAGAATATCAAAGAAAAAAAGAACTAAATAAAATTGTTCCTGTTAAAGAAGAAAAAAGTAATTATATAGAAAGTGATACGCCCAAAGCAGAAAGAGTATACGATATTAATGAAATTTTGAAATTAGCAAGAGAAAATAAATTATTTGAAGAAGATGAAAAGAAAAGATTAATTAATACTGAGTATAATATATTAACAAAATTAGATGTTTCAAAATTAGATGAAAAGAAAACATCCTCTAAAGAAGATTTAAGAGACTTAATTAGTGCAATATATGGAAATAGTGATAAAAAATCTGAAAAAAGTGAAGAAGAAAAT
>JAZNOG010000034.1:0-3358 GCA_045580645.1 Bacilli bacterium | reverse complement strand
AGTATACAGATAATTTCCAAAACCTCTGTATAATTCTATACAGATAAATTGTAAATGTTCTGTATTAATTTTTTAATACAGATAAATTGTAAATGTTCTGTATAATTTTATACAGATAATTTCCAAAACCTCTGTATACTTAATACAGATAAACTCCAAAATATCTGTATAAACCAGTATACAGATAAACTATAAATGTTCTGTATAAGTCAATAAGTATATATAATCTCGAAATTAAAAATAAGTCCAAGTATATACTTTGTTTTGAGAGTATTAGCCGTACTCTTAAAACTAACTCTAATTTTTTAACCAATTTTAATTACTCATAATCATTATTTTTTTACACTTCTAAAGTACTCTGTTGAGTTTGTCTTTGTACATACTCCTTTATTGCTTTGTTATAAATCTCTGTGGCTGTAGTTTCGTTATCTAAAGCCATTTGGTTTATAGTTTTTCTTAAATCTTTGTCAATTCTAAAACTAATTTTTACTTTTTCAGATATTGTAACCAACTCCTAAGTTATTGGTTATGTATTCCTTTATTCCTTAGTGTATATAAATATTCCTTTATTCCTTTATTCCTCTTTATGTTTACAAAATGTATACCTTATTTGGAGTACAACTTTTGGGTATTTTGTACTCCAGCTTGGTAACCAGTTTTAGTATTTTCTGGTAACCACTTCCTCCAACTTTGGAGTTGGGTATATTGTCAAAAACCCACTATTTTTACATTTCCAAATATACAGTAATTACTTGTTTTTTCATTAACTAGTTACTTGTTTGTTTTTTATTGGTTGGTTGCTGTATTATCTGTAATGGTTCTGGAGTATTGTATTGTTTTCCTCCAACTGCGGTTTATTCTAAAGCCAATATTTTTAGTTTACAAATAGGCGGTTAAAACTTAATTTGGTTTTGTCAGTTTGTCTATGACAAAATACTAAAGGTTGCGGACAAAAAGGACAAAAATACTATAATACTAACTTTGTACTAAGTTATTGTTTTGGGTTGGTTCAGGTTCTATTTACTGGTTTGGTTTGTTGGAGTGTTTACCGTTGGTTATTGGCTTTGTAAACTTCTCTCCTTTCCCCGTTTCGTTATCGCTGCCAGTACGCAATAGGAAAATAAGCAATAACAAAGCCCTAAATACAAAATAAATAACAGTCCGTTAAGATATAAAAGAAAAAAGAAAAAATAATTTATTTTGGCTGGTAAAAACTAGCTTTTAGTAGTCTTTTAATTTCGTCCAAACTACAGCCAAAACAATACAAATCTTTAAAAATTTTGGTAAAGGTTTCCTCGTTTTCCCTTGATAAGTTCCAGCTTAACTGGAGGAAATACTTACCATTAATATAAATCTGGGTTTCTTGTCTAGGATATTTAATTTTACCAGTTGCCGTAATTTTTGGGTGGCTGTATCGTCCTCTATGGTAAAACTTAATTTTAATATTATTATCCCAGTACCTTACTTGTCTGTCTGGTAATCCGTTTATTGTTGTTTGCCGTCCGTTCCAAGTAATCGTATAAGTTGCCATTTTCCGTAATTACTCCCTATGGTTTAGTATATTGTTAAATTGGTTGGTAAAGGTTGGCTTATTTGTACTGTTTACTCTATATGTAAAGGTACATTTACAGTACTCTATTGTAAGCCGTCCATTGTAAGTATAAGTAACTCCAAGTATTGTACTGGAGTTAATCACTTTTTGTAATTTCGTTGTATACCTCTCTCAGTATCTCGAATTGTTGAGGTATATTTAATGGGTAATCTAACAGATAAAGTACAACTCGTTTAAATCCAGCTCGGCTGGTACTGTTATTGTAAAACTCCAGTATTGTTTTTGCTTTGTCGTCGTTTGGTTGGTTGCCGTTGAGAGTATCAACAATATTATTGTACGGTTCTGTATATTTGCTGGTATTTCCTTTAATTAACATATCGTTTAATATTTCCGTACCAGCCTCTATACTTGCCTCCTCTGGAGTTGGTACTGGGTTTATTTCTGGAGTAATTATTATATTGTTTTCGTCGTTAATATCCCAGTAAAGTAATTGTCCTTTCTGGAGTCCAAGCTTGGTAAGTATAGGTTTTGGTATTACAGTACTGTAACTTTTACTGGTTACCTCTCCTTTACTGTTTTTGTTGTCTTTAGCACTTTCTTTACTGTCTGCTATGTAGTTATTTGGTTTTATTTTTTCAACCATATTATTTACCTCCTAAGTTTTTTGGGTTGGGTAATATTTTTGTTAGTCCAACTATATAATACCTAGTAAAAACTTGGTTTACACTTGAAATATAACTAGTTTTAGGTACGGCTAAAACTTAGTTTTACACTTGCAATAGTTCCACTTAGTAAAAACTTAGTATTTGTACCAAGTACCCTATAGTAAATTACAAATTTACAGCATTTTTTACAATTTTTAAAAATTGGAAATTTCCAAGTTTCCCAAAGTTCGTAAAATTGCTTTCATTATTTGGGTACTTTCAGTTAATTTAAACAAATACTTAGTATACACTTAGTAGTATTTTAGTCAAACTTTCAAGTAAATTAAAGTACTTGCATAAATCAAAATATGTCTGGTGGCTTATCTAGATGTCCTAAAAAACGGCTTTTTTCGTTTCGTACAAAAGTCTTATTAAACTTACTAAGTTTGTACTAAGTATCATTTTAATTAATCAAACTTTCAATTTAAACAAACTTGGTTTTTTGCTATTTTTGGGAGGTTTCATTAAAATTATACTTGGCTGTAAAATTAGTTGGGTTTCAAGTGTAAAATAAGTTTCCAATAGTATACTCCAACTGGGTTACAAATTCAAACCAGAAAGTAACCAAGTTACAAAAATTTTGTAACCTCCAACTCCAGCCAAAAATTCAACTCCAGAAAAAATATATAACTTCGGTTACTGTGCGGTTAGTCTGCGGTTGGTATAAGTTCTGGAGGAAAGTACCAAAATACAACTAACAAAAACTAATAAAAACTAACAAAATTTTACTCCGTAATGTAGCCAAACAAAGCCAACAATACCAAACCAATAACTCCAATTAAAATAAGTAAAGTATTGGTTAAAATTTCCAATACCTTACGAATACCAAACCCAGTATTTACTTTAACATTTCAATTTACTTAACCTTATGGAGCTTACAGTTACCAAGCATATTAACAAATTGGTTAAGTAAGTTGAGAGTACCGAAAGTATAAACTCTAGGCTTACCAGACAAATAATATTTTTTTCTATCCAAATAACATAACTGTACGGTAACAGTCGTATTATAAACTCTATACCAAGCCAGATTATATTTAATACTTTCCAACTCGGTAAAAACTTCTTTTATTGTTGTTAAATGGTACTCCATAATAATTACTCC
>JAZNOG010000033.1:0-2809 GCA_045580645.1 Bacilli bacterium | reverse complement strand
GTGATAAAGAATATTTAAAACTTTATGAAATATGCTGGATAGGTAACGATGAACAAAGAATGGAAATAATAAATGAATTACAAGAAATAGAAGCATTAGAAGAACAAGAAACTATAAAAGAAGAAGGAGTAAAAAGAAGATTTTAACGATATAGTTAATTAAAAGGGTAGGTGTTGTAATGGAAGAAAGAAAGCAATTAATTTACGATACAAAAAGATTGATGTTAGCAAGATATCCACGTTTTGCAAGTGAGATATCTTCTGCTAATATTGAATATAGAACTGATTTAAAATATCATACTGCGGCAACTGATGGTAAAAATATATATTTTGATCCAGATTATTTGGCTAGTTTAAGTGAAAGTGATAGATTATTTTTAATTGCACATGAACTTTTACATATTAAGTTTGCCCATATGTTTAGATTAAAAGATGAAAGTGGTAAAAAAAGAAATCTAGATATTTGGAATGAAGCTACAGATGCCATAATAAATGCTAATTTACAAAGAGATGGTTTTAAAATAAAAAAAGGATATGTAAATAGATCTGATGCTTTAGAATATTCTGCAGAAGAACTATACGATATTTTATTAAAAGAAAGAGAAAATCAAAATAGTGATAATAGTGGACAAAATAATTCTGATGAAAATGAGATTGGTGAATCACAAGAATCAAGTTCAAATAATCAATCATCTATTGGAGATGATCATAGTTTATGGGAAGAAGCATTTGAAAAAATGAATAAAAGTGATAATGATCAAGAAAGTCCAAGTGATAAAAAAGATGAATCCTCTTCATCTAATGAAATCCCTGTTGATAAATTTGATGAAAGAGAAGAATTTTCTAGAAATAGAGAAGAACGTAGGGCTAAGGCTAAAGAAAACTTAGAACGTATGAAAGAACAAATGCTAAAAGATTTTGAAAATGATAAATCATTTCAATCATTTAATTTAGGAGATGTGGGAGAAAGTAAAGAGTCTATTGACTGGAAAGTTTTACTTCGTAGAGAAATAGAAAAAAGTGAGACAATTTGGAGTAATAGGCGTTCTATAGCAGAAAATAATTATGCTTATAGATTAGAAGAATATGACACAGAAGATGATGCAGAAACTGAGGTAATGATAGATGTTTCAGGTTCAGTAGATTTAGATTTAGTAAAAGCATTTTTAAGAACATTAAAACCATTACTTAAACATTCTAAACTTAAAGTAGGATGCTTTAATGAAAAATTCTGGGGAATGTTAGAAATAAATTCAAAAAATGACATTGATAATTTTGTTATACCTGAAGGTGCTAGAGGACGCTCTGCATGGACTGAAGATTGGGATTTAGCAGTAAGATCATTTACCAAAAAAAAAGAAGTAAATAAAATTGTATTTACAGATGGCTATCCACAACCTGGAACTATGCCAAAAGAAGATTTAAGAAGAGAAACTGTTATTTGGTTAGTGTATGGAAACAAAAATTTTCATCCTTGTTGTGGAAAAGTTATCAATATAACAGAAGAACAATTAGAAAGATTATGTTTTATGGAAGAAGAGGTAAAAAGACATAGATAAAAAAAATCTGTGTTTTTTCTTTACATATATTTTGTCAAACAAATTGTTTAAGTTTTTTAAAAAGTGTATAATGTATTTAATAGGAGGATTAAAAAAATGAAATGTGTTGAGTTAAAAGATGTAAAAAAATTAGAAGTAAGTGACATAGAAGAACCTAAAAAAGAAGAAGGAAAGGTTATGATTGAAGTATCTAGATGTGGTATATGTGGTTCTGATATTCATAATTTTATGGCTGGAGCACCAGTTGGTTTAGTGTTAGGTCATGAATTTTGCGGAAAAGTTTTATATAATGGAGGAAGAGAAGATTTAAAAGAAGGTGATAGAGTAACTGCACTTCCAATTAGTCCATGTGGACACTGCGAGGCATGTTTAAGTGGTAATATTAATTATTGTCCATCAACATGGAGTAGTGCAATTGGTTTATCTTTAGAAAATCCGGGAGGACTTACTAGAAGGATCAATGTTAGAAGTGATATGGTTATAAAAGTTCCAGATGATATGAGTGATGAAGAAGTTAGCATGGTTGAACCTACTGCAGTATCACTTCATGCTATAAATCTTGCTAATATTACTAAGGATTCAACAGTTTTGGTTGTAGGTGGTGGCATTATTGGACTTGGTTCTGCGATGCTTGCGAAAAAAGCTGGGGCAAAATATGTAGCAATTTCAGAAACTAATGATTATCGTGGTGAAAAAGCAGTAGAGTTAAAAGTAGCGGATGAATTTTTTAAAGTAAGTGATAAAATGCAAGAAGAAATTCGTGCTAAAGTGCCAAATGGATTTGATGTAGTTATAGAATGCTGTGGAAATGGGGCTGCTGTTACAAGTGCTTTAATGGCTACAAAAAATGGAGGAACTGTAGTTTTAGTAGGTGTTTCATATGATCCTATTACAATTCCAACTGTTATTACTGTATTAAATGAAATAACTATGAAGGGTGCAATTGCGTATACTAAAGAAGAATTTGAAACTTGTATTGAGTTAATTGCAAACAAAGAAATAGATGTTATGAAATTTGTTTCAGAAATTGTTACTTTAGATGAAGTTCAAGCTTCTTTTGATAAATTAATTTCTAAAGAAAATGATGCAATTAAAATATTAGTGGATGTTGGTTAGATTCTAAGATAAGTTCTCTTGAGAATGAATGTTTGTCCTTCTTTCAGCAAGTTCCCGTAAAATAAGGGTAGAAACTTGCTTTTTTTATTAAAATATATTATTATAAGGTCGTTTAATTGTTATATTTATGCACTT
>JAZNOG010000032.1:0-10869 GCA_045580645.1 Bacilli bacterium | reverse complement strand
AATATAAATTTAATGACATTTATATAAAAGTAAAACATTATAAAATAAATCATAATTCAAATTTAATTAATTGCTTATCTGCTTATGATAGTATAAAAAATTTGAATATTGAAAGGGAAATAAGCAACAATATTGATAATTCATATAACAATGTTTTAGAAGAAGAAAGAAAATATTCAGAAAAGTATCATGATTATAATTTTATAGTAAACTTAATAATTGAATTGTTTTATCTAGTTTTAATATTTGTTTCATCCTTAATTATGATATATAAAAATATGGATATTTCATATATTGTTTTATTTAGTAGTGTTTTTAATATTATATTCACTTTTATAAGTGGTATAAGTGAATATTTATCAATGTCAAAAATGTATCAAACATCAATAGACAAAGTATTAGATATTTTAGATTTAGACAAAGAAAAAATTGGTAATACTAGATTAAATGAGATAAATAAAATAGAATACAAAAATGTAAGTTTTTCTAGTGAAGGGATAAATATTATAAGTAATATTAATTTAAGTATAAATAAAAAAGATCATATATTTATAAAAGGAAAATCTGGGATAGGAAAAAGCACGATGATAAAACTTTTATTAAGATATTATGAAGTAACAAAAGGAAAAATACTTTTGGATAATATAGATATTAAAGATTTAGATTTAAGTTTTATTAGAAAAAATATTACTTATGTAAGTCAGAATGAAATTTTATTAAGTTCTAGTCTTATAGATAACTTTAATATAATAAATGATTCATTAACAGAAATTGAACTTGCTTGTAAAACTACTTTAATAGATGAAATGTTTAATGATAAAAAAATAGATTATAACTATTATTTGGAGGAGAATGGTTTTAATCTAAGTGGAGGAGAAAGAAAGAAAATTATTATTGCAAGAGCCCTTCTTACTAATTCAAAAGTTTTAGTATTAGATGAAGTTTTTAATGAAATTGATGTAGAAGAAGAAAGAAAAATACTTTCAAATATTTTTGAAAATTACCCTGAATTAACAATAATTTTAATATCACATCGCCATGATAATATAAAATTATTTAATAAAATATTTGAATTAAAGGAGGAATAAAATGGAAATATTAAATGATAAAAAGTTAAAACAAATAAGTGGAGGAGCTTCATTTTGGGCTATTGTAGGCACAATTGCGGCACTTATAACATTAGGAGTAGGAGTGATAGATGGATATGTTAGACCAACAAAATGTAATTTTAAAAGTAAAAGATAATGAACTTAAGAATATTTATGGCGGTGCTTCATTATCTGGCGCTATAATAAATTATTTTACTAAAGCTCTAAATACAGTTTTAGATGTAGGAAGAAATTTGGGTTCTGCTATTAGAAGAATTAAATATAAAAATATGTGTAAATTTTAAAAATAAATTGTCTACTTTTTAAAATAATATTTATAAATAAACAAAAAATATTATACAACACGTTATCAAGAATAGATAGAAATATCTATTCTTTTATTGTGTGATTTAAATTTATTTTACAAATTATACTTTTTATGTTATAATATAGAACATCATTTGAAAGGAATGGTGTAACATGTCAGTCGTGCGTAAATTCATTATAAATAGAAATGATTTTAAATATATATATGCAGAAGAACATTTTATAGAAGATGGTATTTATGAATATCATGTTTTTGATGAAAATGGTCTTCATATACAAAATATGGATTATTTTAATTGGTTATATGGTTCAGATAAAAAAATTACTTTAGAATATTTTTTAAGTTATGTTTTAACTGAAATGAGAACAACATATATTAATGATGCAAATATTCCAAGTATTTATGAAAGTGCTTATGAAATACATAAAAAAATAGAAGGGAAAAATATATCTAATCCATCAATGTGGGGATATTCTCATACTTTGTTAGATTTATTAAATAAGTATAATGATTTTCATATTAAAAAGATTGCTAGTGCTAAGAAGTTTTTAGAAGATATTAATTATGAGGATGAATATCAAAGAATTAAACAAGAGTTATAAAATTTCTTGTTTTTTTAGTAAAAATAAAGTATTATAATAATTATAAGTCTAAGGAGGAAGTATTATGGTTAGTAAACAAAAAGGAACATATGATTTATATGGTAAAAAAGCTTTAGAAGAGCAAGCATTAAGAAGTATTTTTGAATCTATAATGGAAAGATATAATTATAGTTATATTAGAACTCCATTATTTGAAGCAACTGAATTATTTCATAGAGGTGTTGGTGAAACTAGTGATATAGTAACAAAAGAAACATACGATTTTAAAGATCGTGGTGATAGAAATATAACACTTCGCCCAGAAGGAACTGCCGGAGTTGTTCGTTCTTATATTGAAAATAAAATGTATGCTGATAGTGGTAATCCAAAAAAATTATGGTATTATGGTCCTATGTATAGATATGAAAGACCCCAAAAAGGTAGATATAGAGAGCATTATCAATTTGGTTGTGAAGTTTTTGGTTCTAACGATCCATTAGTGGATGCTGAAATTATAAATATTCCTGTTACTTTATTCAATATGTTAGGATTAAGTGATGTGAAGGTAAAAATAAATTCACTTGGGGATGAAGAATCTCGTAAGAATTATAAAGAAGCTTTAATTGAGTATTTAAAACCGAATATAAATAATTTATGTGAAGATTGTAAGAAACGTTTTGAAAAGAATCCTTTAAGAATACTTGATTGTAAAGTTGATAAGGGAAGTGATATTTTAAAGAATGTTCCTAAAGTATTAGATTATTTGAATGATGAATCTAAGGAACGTTTTGAAAGAGTATTAAAGCATATGGATGCGTTAGGAATAGATTATGAGGTAAGTCCTAATACTGTAAGAGGTTTAGATTATTATAGTCATACTGTTTTTGAAATAGAAGCTAGTGTAGAGGGTTTTGGTGCACAAAATGTATTATGTGCGGGTGGAAGATATAATAATTTAGTTAAGGAATTGGGGGGTCCTGATACTCCTGCAATGGGATTTGGTATGGGCTCTGAAAGATTACTTGCAGCTCTTGAAGCGGAAAATATTGTTTTAAGCGATGATAATTATTTAGATTGTTATGTTGCTCCTGTAACCGAAAATGAAAAAGCAGATGCATTAGCATTAGTAGAAACTTTAAGATACTTAAATATTAAAACTGATATGGATTATAATTCAAGAAGTATTAAAGCTAATTTTAAAAATGCAGAAAAATTAAATGCTGGTTTTGTAATTATTTTAGGAGAAGATGAAGTTAAAAATGGTTACATGACAATTAAGAATATGATTACAAAAGAGGAAAGAAAAGTAAAAAATGAAGAAGTAATCATGTATTTAGCAGAAAACTTAAGTATTTTGGATAGATTTGAAGAAGAGTGTGAATGTGGTTGTTTAGATCATGAATGTGATTGCGATGATGATTGCAATTGTAATGAGCAATGCACTTGTGGTGAAGACTGTGATTGTGACGAAGAACATAAGTGTAGTGATACTTGCACTTGTCATGGGGAAAAATAGAGAAATCTATTTTTTTCTATATTAAGAAGGGATTGTATATGGAATTAAAAGATATAGAAAGAAGTATTATAAAAAAATATAAAAGTAAAATTTTTGGTAGGTTCTTAAAATCAGTAAAAGAATATAAATTAGTAGAAAATGGTGACAAAATAGCTGTATGTATTTCAGGAGGAAAGGATTCGTTTTTGCTTGCTAAATGTATGCAAGAACTGCAAAAACATAGTCCTTTAAAATTTGAACTTGTTTTTCTTGTTATGAATCCTGGTTATGAAGAAAAAAACTTAAATAAAATAAAAGAAAATTTAGAAAAATTAGAAATTGATGCAATTATTTATGAGAGTAATATTTTTGAACAAATAAAAGATACCTCAAGTATATGTTATTTATGCGCTAGGAAAAGAAGGGGTTCTTTATATGCTAAGGCTAAGGAACTTGGATGTAATAAAATAGCTTTAGGACATCATTTTGATGATGCGATTGAAACAATACTTTTAAATATTTTGTATGCTGGCGAATATAAAGCAATGATGCCTAAACTAAAAAGCACTAATTTTTCTAATATGGAATTAATCAGACCTTTATATTATGTGAAGGAGGAAGATATAATATCTTGGGCTAAGCATTGTGAACTTAACTTTTTAAATTGTGCTTGCACTGTAACAGAAAAACAAATAGGAAAAAGAAAAGAAATAAAAGAACTAATTAAAGATTTAAAGAAAATAGATAAAAATATAGATATACATATCTTAAGAAGTAGTGAAAATGTGTGTTTAGATGCTATTTTGGGGTATAAAACTAATGATAAAAAAGTATCTTTCTTAGATGAATATGACAAATAGTAAATTATTAGTTATTGACTGATTTTAATGTAAATATAGCAAAAAGTGGCCGATAACTTGAATTTTTAGATAATAATAGATATAATTTTTATTGGATTGTATAATAAGGAGACGAAATTATGATAACAATTGGTAAAATTCAAATAAAAGAAGAAAACAATAAAGCAGTTTTAACCTGTAAAATTTTAATTGATGAAAAGGAAAAAGAATTATTTTATGAAATAGACAAAAAATATAAAAATTATTTATGCACTGAAAGATCAGATGCCTTTGTAGTGGCAGCCTTTTACTATGCTATGAAGTATCATCATGATATTAAGTGTGATATTCCTATGACTAGTGAATTATATCATAATCTTACAACATATCTAATTCCAACTTTATCTAAACATAGTTCTAATTTAAGTAATATAAAAATAGATGTTCCTATAACAAACGAAGTTTTAGAAACAAAAAATGAAGTGGGAACAGGTATTTCTTGTGGTATTGATTCATTTCATGTTTTGAAAAATTATTTAAATCCTAAAGAAAAAGATATGAAATTAACCTGTCTTTGTTTAAACAATGTAGGTTCATTTAATACATATGCTGAAAAATATCACGGAATAGGTTCGGAAAATGTTAGAGATGAAGTAATTAAAAAAGCAGAAAAAGTTGCTAAAGAAGTTAATTTGCCATTGATTATTACTAATTCAAACGTATCATTAATATTCAACAATGTTTATTATAGAGTTCATACTTTTGCTAATATGTTTTCTGTCCTTTTAATGCAAAAGTTTTTTGGTAAATATTATTATGCTTCAAGTGGATATGATTTATCTCATTATAATGTTATAGATAATTATAAACTTGATTCTGCAGAATATGATATTTTAACTTTTTATTGTTTAAGCACTAAAACACTTAAGATTTATCCGGAAGGAAATGAAAAAACTAGACTTGAAAAAACTATTGCAATTTCAGATTTTAAATTAGCAAGAGAAAATTTACATGTATGTATTAAAGATTCACATAATTGTGGTAAATGTATGAAATGTAAAAGAACATTACTTGCGCTTGATGCAATTGATAAACTAGATAATTTTAATAAAGTTTTTGATATAGATTATTATGAAAAACATAAAGATGAGTATTATCATTGGTTATCTAAAGAAAAAAATGAAATGAATATTGTAACATCAAAACTTTTGAAGCAAAAGAACAATTCTATATATAAAAATATTGATGAATTTAATAAAAATAATATTATTATTCCAGAATTAGATATAGGAAGTATTAGTATTAAAAAAGATAAATATATTTTAAATAAAGATAGTGATAAAAATTATAATTTTAATTTAGTTTATAAATTGTCAGTATGTTTACATCTTGCATCACTTGATAATAAACAAATTAAAATTCCTAAACATTTATTAGATAATGATAAAATTAATTATAGAAAACCAAAAACATTAATTAATAAATTAAAACATATAAGAAGAGTTTTATTAAACAAAAGGACTGATATTAATTTACATGATTTAATATATTTTATTTTATATAAACCAAACTTGAGTAATAGGATAATAAGATATTTAATGAAAAATGAATATTTGAAAGATATATGTAAAAAAAATACTAACACTAATGAACTTGTTCATATTTTTGAAGAAGTATCAAAAAGCAATAAACTTTGTCAAATTCTAAATACTAAGGAAATAAAGATAAAGGGTAAGTTAGTTAAGAACAGCAATGATCTTATTAATTGCATAGATACTTATTATAGAAATAATCAATTTAGTAATTCTTTTATGATTATTTATAAGGGAAAGTATTATTTTATAGGTAAATCAAATGATTATTACATTTCAATTATTTCTAAAAGAGGTAAGAAAAAAATAGATAACTTAGAAGAAATTACTAATGTTTATGGGTTAATTAAAAAATTAAATGACAAATAATGTAAATTTTAACTTAAATACTTTTCAAATTTAAAAAAGTATGCGACAATATAATTACCAGAGGATACATGTTGTAAAAACCGAACAAATATCGATAAGGGAATCGAAGAGATTAGCCTGGTGTTGAATACTTTATTATAAATAAAGAATCCTAAAAGGCCTAACCATGATACCCACCTGTTCATAACACAGGTTTTTCGTTAGTGTCCATCTGGTTTTATATTGTAAAAAAGAATAAGTTTGAAATAATAACTTATTCTTTTATATTTAAAAAATTAACTAAATTACTAGGATTTTTATCTTTATAAATTATATCAAATATTAAATCAATAATAGGCATTTTTATATTTTTATTATTTAATAGTTTATAAATAGAC
Organism: Bacilli bacterium; assembly: GCA_045580645.1. Classification (GTDB taxonomy): domain Bacteria; phylum Bacillota_I; class Bacilli_A; order RF39; family UBA660; genus HGM10836. The sequence goes on along the minus strand of JAZNOG010000032.1, from coordinate 4,200 downwards.
TTTAAAGTATATAATCCTTCAATTGTAGTGTTTTTTATATATTCATCTATTTTATCTTTTTTTTCGTTTGAACCAATCATATAACCAAGTGTGAAATTTCTACTTTTTTCACTTGTGCAAGTAAGAAGCAAATCACCAAATCCAGCATAGGATAGTATTGTTTTTTTATTTCCGCCTAAGGCTTTAATAAGACCTTTTATATCATGTAGGAATTCAGTAATAAACATAGTTTTTGAAGAATCAGGTAGGTTCATACCTTCAATCATACCTGAAGCTATTGCTATTACATTTTTAATTGAACCACAAAGTTGAACTCCAATTAAATCACTCGTTGTTCTAAGTTTTAAATATTTATTTTGTAGAGCCTGTTTTATTACTTTTTCAGTTTCCTTATTTTTAGTAGCAAGTGATAGACCAATAGGAACACCACCAATCATATCAATTGCAAAAGAACCTCCTGAAATAATACCTATTTTATTAGTTTTAATATGTCTTTTTACAACATCTGATAAAAATGAGCAAGTATTTTGTTCTATACCTTTAGATGCAATACAAATATGTTGTTTTTTATCTATAATTTTAGATAATTTTTTAGAAACATCATTAACCGCACCCGCTGGCACTGCAATAATTATTAAATCCTTATCTTTAATAGATTCTTCTAAATCTAAAGTAATTTCTATATCATTTGGAATAATGTAACCTCTAAGTCTTTCTTTGTTTTCTCTTTCTTCTTTTAAAATATTTACTTCTTCTAAAAAGTTAGACCATAAAGTAATTTTACATTTATTATCATATAATACTTTCGAAAGAGCAAGGCCATATGCACCAGTCCCTAAAATTGCTACATTCATTTTATGTCACCTCTTTATTATCATTTTATCAAATGTAAAAAAGATAATCAATAATAGATAAACTTTATTTTCTATAGACATTTGATGTTTTTTTTTATAAAATAATAGAAGAGGTGTATAAGTTTTATGAAAAATAGAAGTTCTTTAAGAGAAATAATAATTAAAGTTTTATATCAAGTATATATATATGAAAAAGGAAATGTTACCTATAATGTAGACGAACTAATAAAAGAACATATCGTAGCAGAAAATGAATTTATAAAAACAAGTGTAGAAAGTGTTATAGAAAGACAAAAAGAGATAGATTCTTTAGCAAATAAATATTTAAAAGATTGGAATATTGATCGTTTAAGTAAAGTAGACAAAGCTATTTTATCTTTAGGAATTTATGAACTTATGTGGACTGAAACTCCTAATATTGTTTGTATAAATGAAGCTGTTGAACTCTCTAAAATTTATAGTGATGAGAAGGTAACTAAAATGATAAATGGAGTACTTGATTCTATATATCATGAAGAGGTAGATAATGAATGATAAGTATTTAACAGTTACACAGATAAATAAATATATAAAAAATAGGTTAGACATAGATCCTAATTTAAATTTAGTTTATTTAAAGGGAGAAATATCTAATTTCAAACACCATACAACGGGACACTTTTATTTTACAATTAAAGATGAAAATTCTAGAATACTTGCAGTTATGTTTAAAAATAATGCTAGTAAAATAAACTTTACTCCACAAGATGGATCAAAAGTTTTAGTAGTAGGTAGAATTAGTGCTTATGAAGCAACTGGAAATTATCAAATATATGTAACTGAAATGCTTGAAGATGGTGTTGGTAATTTATATGTAGAATTTGAAAAACTAAAGAAAAGATTGAGTGAAAAAGGTTATTTTGATGAAAGATATAAAAAACCTATTCCAAAGTTCCCTAAAAAAATTGGAATTATTACAGCGTCAACAGGTGCAGCAATTAGAGATATAATAACTACGATAAATAGAAGATATAAACTAGTAGAATTATATTTATTTCCAACTTTAGTACAAGGTAATGGTGCAAAGGAAGATATAGTAAAGAATTTAAAAAAAGCTAATAACTATGATTTAGATGTAATTATTTTAGGTAGAGGGGGAGGTTCAATTGAAGATTTATGGGCCTTTAACGAAGAGATAGTTGCAGAAGCAATATTTGAATCGAAAATTCCTATAATAAGTGCAGTAGGTCATGAAATAGACTGGACGATTAGTGACTTTGTATCAGACTTAAGGGCGCCAACTCCAACTGCAGCAGCAGAACTTGCTGTTCCAAGTGTTATAGAACTTAAAAATTATATTAAACAACTTGAAATAAGAAATAATAGAGCTATAACTAATTTGATTTCTTATAATAAAAATAAATTAGAACATTTAACTAATTCATATATTTTAAAAAATCCAGAAACTATATATGAAATAAAAATGCAAAAGTTAGATAATCTAATAGAAAAATTATCATTTTATATAAATAATAATATAAAAGAAAAAACTAATAAATTTGTAAATATTTTAAATAAACTTGAAACATTAAATCCTGTTTTAACAATAAAAAGAGGTTATTCGATAACAAAATTTAATAATAAAGTATTAGAAAACATAAAAGACATAAAAGAAAACGATGTAATTGAAACAGAACTTGTTAGTGGAATAATTACATCGAAAGTAGAGAAAGTAGAGGTTAAATAATGGGAAATGAAAAATTAAGTTTCGAAGAAAAATTAGAAACATTAGAAAAAATAGTGAAAAATCTTGAACAAGGTGATATAAAGTTAGATAATGCTATTGAAGAATTTAATAAAGCAATGGTTTTAGCAAATGATTGTAATAAAACATTAGAAGAAGCTACTAAAACAATAAATAAAGTATTAAACAAAGAAGATAAATTTGAAGATTTTGATATTAAAGATGAATAAAAGTGATTATTAGTCACTTTTTCTTTTGAAAAAAAGTAAAAAACGTATTAAATTTCTAATAATTATTTGTTTTAACTTATCAATATGGTATAATGATTAAGTAAGAAATAAAATATTTGTAAGGTGTGAAAATAACATGATAACAATAGAAAAAATAATAAAAAAAGGTCCAAAAAAACTTAAGAATATTATTTTTGGACAAATATATAATTGTAAAAAAAGATTAAGTCTTAGAAAAATATCAAAAATATCGGGATTAGAAATTCCTGAAAAATTAAAGAAATATCAATTTAAGAAAATTTCTACTATTTGTTTATATCCAAAAGACTTAACACCAAACTGTATATTTTTCAATTTTTTAAATATAAAATATGACAAAAAACGCGAAGAACAAATCAAAAAAAATGCGGCCTTTGTTGTTTCGTCATATGAAATTGAAGGATGTAAATGTATATTATGTGATATTCCGAAAGAATATGCCATGAAGACTTTAAAATATTATAGAGATATTTCTAATGTTAAAGTTATTACTGTAACAGGTAGCGTAGGGAAAACTTCTACGAAAGAAATGATTGAATCAGTTTTAAATCAAAAGTATAAACACTCTTTATTTGCATCGAAAGGTAATGGGAATTCTTTTACAAGAGTAGTTGAAAATATAATTAGTTTGTCATACAATGATAAAATATACTTGCAAGAAGTAGGTGCTGGAGAAGGTTATAATTTGGTTAAAACTCCTGCAATGGTTTTGGAACCAGATATAGCAGTTTACACTAATATAAGAGATAATCACATTGAATGGTATAAAACAAGAGAAAATATTAGAGATGAAAAAACTAAACTTTCTGAATATGGAAAAAAAGATGGATTAGCAATTATCAATTACGATGATGAATTATTAAGAAATTATAAATTTAAGCAAAAAACCTTATCTTATTCATTAAATAACAAAAACGCAGATTATTATGCGACTAATATTGAAATAACTAGTGAAGGCACTTCCTTTACGATAATTGATAAAAAAGAAAATAAAGAAATTTTTGTTTCTTTAGAATTACTTGGAGAACAACATGTTATAAATTCAGTTGTAGCTTATATATTAGGTAATTATTTTGATATTAAAGATGAAAAAATAATAAAAGGGTTAAAAAAATATAAGACTAAAGGAATAAGACAAAACTTAATTGATTTGGGAAAATATAAAGTTTTAGCGGATTGTTACAATTCTTCTTATGAAGCAATGGAAAAAATACTTAAAACTTTTGATATAATAAAAAGTGAAAGTGGAAAGAAAATTGCAGTAATTGGTGATATATTTGAATTGGGTGATAAATCTGATGAAATACACAAAAATCTTGGGGTGCTAATTTCTAAACATGAATTAGATTATGTT
>JAZNOG010000031.1:0-3779 GCA_045580645.1 Bacilli bacterium | reverse complement strand
ATGTAAGGGGGGTAAAATTTCACACACTGTCCTGATGATAATAGGGTATGTGTATTTTTTCACCCTTACACATTTTTTTCAGAACTTTTTTAAGAAAAATATCAATACTGATTATATGGTCTTTATTTCCTGATTAAAGGTTTATATGGGATTTTAGGTTTCTGAAGTTTCGATGTTTTTTCTGAAATTTTTCTGAAAAAGGTATGTTTTTTCTGAAATCATGACCCATTTTTCTGAAATTTTTCTGAAATAGGGGGGTTTTTTCTGAAATTTTTATGTAGGTTTCTGAAATGCTGACCTATTTTTCTGAAATTTTTTAGGGGGATGATAATGATGACTATGGGATTAAAAGATTTTTATCATAATTTTTTCAACGGTCAATATTTCCGTGACATAGATTACATCAGGGGTGAATGGTGGAAACCTAAACCTGATGATAATGGTGACCATGTGAAACAGTGGACTGACAGGTTAAGGTATAATGTCAGGAATAACACTGCAGAACTTAAAAGTATTGAAAGTTTTAAGAAAAAGGCTAGATATTTTCTAGTGAATAAGAAACACAGTGACAGCTATGGTCAATTAGTACATCATAATAGCTATTTTAATACTGTTCCTGATTTCCATAGTTTAAATAATGATGATAGGGTCTATGACCGTTTATTTTATGATATAGATAAACATGATAGTGTTATAGATGGATTTAAGCAGGAATTAAAACAGATTAAAGCTAGACCTATAGGGAAAGATGCTGACTATAGCTATAATGACAGATTACAGGATATTAAAGCTGTTCATAAGGAATATCAGGATTATATTTTTACTAATGATTTCCTGAAAGAACCATATGATGATGCTTTAAAAGTAATCAAATATTATAATGATAGGGGTACAGAACCTGTCCTAATATGTACAGGGGGTGCAGGATTTCATATAAATGTATTTTATGACCCCTTACATTTAAAGAACCCTAATGAACTGGCTTTAAGTTATTTGAAGTTAATAGGGAAAAAATGTGATATTCCTATAGATGACCCTGACGATCGTGGAATTTCCAATCTAGACCCTGCAGTAAGTAAAAATGCTGTTCATGGAACACAACGGACACCCTACAGCATACATGAAAAATCAGGGTTACATAGCTTTATAGTAGACCCTGACACTAGCTATGATGATGTTATGACTGTACTAGAAAAAAATAATCCTAGTGTTCCTGATTTCCATTATGCTGACCACCTAGTCCCTGATATGTTAAGGAAACAGATAATAAAAATAGATACTAAAGCAGGTCAGAAAAAAGTGGAAAAAAGGGAACAGACTAAACGGAAATATAACGGAAACACCCTGAATAAAAGGGACTATGATGGAAATGGTACTAGCTTAAGCAGTGATTTAAGATACCTATGGACATTAATGGCTATGGATGGAATGGTGACACCCCCTGCAGATAAGGACATCAGGGAACATTATAACCGTGTCAGATGTGCATTTCCTGACCATGAGGATAAGAACCCTAGTGCTATATGTGGGAAATATCAGTTTAAATGTTTTAAGTGCTGTCCTGATGGGATTAACTGGTATATGCTGATAGCTGTAACCTATGGAATAGTAAGTCCTGATGATATAAAAAAGGATGTGACACCACAGCAGAAACATGAAATCAGGAAAGTTATCAGGAAACTTATGGATATTTCCCCTACTGAATAATGCTGAAGTTATAATATTTTTTCTATTTTTTCAATATGCTTTATTTTATATGAAAGGTCAGTCATATTTCACACTAGCTATGGTGCTAGACCTATTTTACTGGACTGACCTGTTAATTATTATCATGGCTGATACTTTTTTTTCATGCCAACTTATGCCAACTTAGTCAAACTTTTAAGGAGAGTAATTTGTCTGATAGGTAACTTAATTTTTATGACCCTGCTATCATGTCAGGTCATATGTTTAGATTTTTTTCATGTGACCTTATGTGACCTTATGTGAACTCTGTTATCATGTCAGGTCATATGTTTAGATACCACATAACACACTCATAACCCACCATTAACAAATACATAACACATAACGAAACAAAATGATACATAACGAAACAAAACGAACAGATACTTGAACCCATGCAGAATTATAGGGGGGGGTGCTTATTGGAACTGGAACTGGAACTAAAAAAATAATAATGGAAACACAGTTATTTCCATTAAAACATCAGTATTACTATTGCAAGGTACTTATAATAGGATTTATTAATGTATACTGTTAATAGCTTATTATTAATAATCAATATGTCATATAATTAATATGGAATTTATTAGAATGAATACTGCTTTTTTATAAGTCTGCATATGTCCTGATTATGATGTTAATTATTTGTAATGATTTCAGAAACATTAATATGTCCTGATGATAGATATATTACATGTTACATAAAAAACAAGTTACCGTGAAAGGATAGTGCTATGATTACACTGGCTATGTAGGGGGTCTATTAACTGCAATTAATGGAAATCCTACAGTAATCATAGTGTTATTTCACACTATTTTTTTCCACCGTGACGATCGTGTTACTGACCTTATTTTTCATGATACTTTTTTTACCATAAATCAATTAAAGACACTTAATAAGTGTCATAAAGTCTTTATTTAAGAAATAACAGTCAATAACCTTAATATACATCAAAATACTAAAATATACCTAGTGACACCCACCCCCTTAATATTTCAAATGGTAAATCTAGCTATTCCTGTCTGTAATCCCTGATTAAAGACCATAGCTATCATATTTCCTTTATATTAACAGCACGATAAGGGAACAGTAAGGGGAACATCAGGGGTGTCACACCACCATAATATTCACGGTGGATACAGCTGACTATAGGTGATGTTTATGGATAATGACATATTAATCAAAACAACAGAAAAAAACGGTACAGGTTTATTTAGTACAGATAGTGACCCTAAAGTCAATTTAAAACAGATGCTATCATTAAATCTTTATAAAATCCTAGAAGAAATGGAAAAAAAGATATTAAATGGTAGGATTAAGAACCCTGAAAAAGAAAAAATCAGACTAGAATACATCAAAGCTTATATTAATGGCTGTAACTGTTTTAAATCTATCACTGACAATGAAAATGCAGGAACTATCTATGATACTGAAGTCATAAAAGAATATCTAAACACCCCACAGGAAATGGTGGATATAGAACCTGATGATGACCCTGTAGAATGACCACCATATTAATCTATGTTAATGGTCATAAGGTCTGTCCTGAATGCTTACATAATGATTTCACGGTGGACTTACATCATGCTGAAACTTACTGTAACACATGTGGTCTGATAGTGAAAGACAGCACCATAAGACCCCTGAAATCTAACACATATATTATCAATAGATTACAGGAACTGCAGACCATAGCACCTGATATGGAAATCCATGACTAGTGACACTGAAAAAACTTATCTTAAATCTAAAAAGCAAGTCACATATATAGAGTCAGACACAGGTGATGCTCATATTATTTATCATGTATTACTGCAGATGGATGACCGTGTAGAACTATCACTGAAAAAGGACTATCAGATATAGTGACATTAATCCTTATCTTTTTTTCTTAACAAAACTTAACAAAACTTAACATAATATTACCATTTTTTACCATGAATTTCATTAACTTTTATTAACTTTTATTAACCTTTTTTACCAGTTACGCATTAACGCATTAACATTTCAAACCAGAGTAACCCCCTATTTTTTCCTGATATGAAATGGGTCT
>JAZNOG010000030.1:0-16169 GCA_045580645.1 Bacilli bacterium | reverse complement strand
AACACCGACGATGCACACGATAGCGGGAACGCCCCAAATAAAGTCATTAAGAATTTTGTTTACGGATTCTATGATTTCTAGCATTGTATCAACTCCTTGCAATAAGGTACACGAAAAAAGGTCAAAAGTCAACCAAATAGCGGTTTTGAATGGCAAAACAGATTGACGAAGGGAAAATCCGGGGATATAATAAAAGAAAATCCTTATATTATTACAAATGATTTGGAGGAGATAACTTTTAAAAAAATAGATCGATTAAGAAATAATTTTAATATTTTAGATAATGATATAAATAGAGTCCAAGCTGGAATAAAATATGTTTTTAATGAAGTAAATAATTCTTTAGGTAATACTTATTTAGAAAAAGAAGAAGTAATATATTATGCAAAAAAAGTATTAAATGTTTTTGATGAGGATTTAATAATAGATTGTTTAAATAGACTTATTCTTGAATTAGAAGTAATTTTATATGATGATAAATATTTTATAAGTAAAATGTATGAAGCAGAAAACTATATTGCAAAACGTTTATATAGTTTAAGTGATTATAAACATGTAGAAATAGATGAATTAACTATTAAAAATTTAGAAGAACATTTTTCTATTGAATTTAATGACGATCAAAAAAGAGCAATTATAAGTAGTTTAATACATAATTTTCTTGTTATAACTGGAGGTCCTGGAACGGGAAAAACTACAATTATAAAAGCAATTTGTAAGTTATATCAAGATATGAATGATTTTGATGATAAAAGTTTAATAGAAAATTTAGCTTTACTTGCGCCAACTGGAAGAGCTTCTAAAAGAATTAGTGAACAAACAAATTTACCAAGTAAAACAATACATCGGTTTTTAAAATGGGATAAAGAATCTAATACTTTTTCTATAAATGAGGATAATCCAAGTGATGTAAAACTTGTTATAATAGATGAATCTAGTATGATAGATACTTATTTATTTTATAATTTATTATTAGGATTAAAACCAAATACTAAAATTATTATGATTGGTGATTATAATCAACTACCTAGTGTAGGTCCTGGACAAGTTTTAAAAGATATTTTAGATAGTGATATACTACCATTTATAAAACTTGAGAAATTATATAGACAACATGAGAATTCTAATATAACTCTTCTTGCGCATTCTATAAATAATAATGACATTGATTATAGTTTGTTTAATAAAGATGAAGATTTGACGTTTATTGAAACTCAACCTTCAAAATTAAAAGATTTTTTAAAAGAATTTGTTTTGACTTATAAAGATTTAGATTTTAATAAATTTCAAGTTATGGCTCCAATTTATAAAGGAGATAATGGAATAGATAATTTAAATTATTTTATGCAAGAGGTTATAAATGATGAAGAAAAAAACACTTTGTTGCATGAGGGTGTAAATTTTAAGGAAAATGATAAAGTGCTTCAACTAGTTAATGAACCTGATTTAAATATATTTAATGGTGATATTGGAAAAATTATTAGGATAAATAATAAACCTACTAAAGAAATGTATATTGATTTTGATGGTAATATAGTGCGTTATACTAGTTCAATGGTATCAAATATAAAATTAGGATATGCTATTAGTATACATAAAGCACAAGGAAGTGAATTTGATGTAGTTATTATTCCTATAACTAATGCTTATTCTAATATGTTATATAAAAAACTTATATATACTGCTGTAACAAGGGCTAAAAAGAAACTTATTTTAATTGGTGAGTTTAGTGCTTTTAAAAAAGCAGTTTTAAATAATAGAGAAAACACACGAAAAACTTTTTTAAAAAAATTTTTAGAATTATGTATTGAAAAAAAATAAAAACCCATAATAATTATGAGGTGAAAATATGAGAAAAAGTTGTTCAAATTTAGCATTTCATGCTGTAGCAATTCCTGCATTAGTTTTAAGTGTTGCGTATATTGCTATGGATGAAGAGACTAGATGTAAAGTAAAAGATTGGATGTTAAAGAAGTTAAAAAAAGAAGAAAAAATGATAAAAGAATGTTTAGGTGATTAAATTTCTTGAAGCAAATTAAGTTTTAGCTTCTTTTTTGTTACATGTAAAAAGAACTTTTATAAGTTCTTTTCTTTTTTAGTGTTTTTCTTTTTCTTTGATTTCTTTTTAGTTTTAATACAACAAACAATTATTATTAAAATACTTAAGAATAATATAATACCACCAAGTAGTAATATAAAATCTTTTAATTTAGTTATTTCTTCTTCATATATTTTTGATAGACTTTCATCATATTTTTGAACTGTATTTTCATCTTCTTCATATACATACCAATTAGTTTCGTTGGTTTCTATGTTTGTTCCATATATTAATGCCCATTTTGAATTTTCATTTAGTTTGTAGCAAGTAACAATTTCTTCTCCAATAGTTATATTTGTTTTAATATATTTATCGAATGTTTTATTAGGATTTTTTAATAAAAGTTTTATGTTGTTGAAACTGAATTCTTTATATAATGTATAAGTATTATCTTTTTCATTATAAATATATAAATTGGTTTTTCCTTCACTATCTTTTAATCCTACTAGAGTATAATTATTATTTTCATTATAAAATGCTGGGATAGGTGTGTTATTTATTAATATTTCTTTATCAATATAGTTTTCTGGTTTTGTTAGGACACTTTTTCTTTTTATTATTGTGTATTCTTTATCATCGATGTTTACTTTAATTGGATTTTTATCTTCTATAGTAACTGTTAAAGTATATGTTCTTTTTGTTCCTTTTTCACTGGTTACTACTATGTTAAATTTATTTTCTCCTTCTGATACTTTTTTTGTTCCAATTCCGTTTATTTTAGCTTTTGAATCTTCTTTTGTGGCTTTAATAGTTATTTCTTCAACATTTGAATCTAGTGTTATGGTATAGTCGTTTTTATTTTTGTCAAATTTTGGACTGATATTTTGTCCTTCTATACTTAAACTAGATAAATAGTTGTTTGTAGAATAAACGATAGGTGCGGCAGGTTTTGGAGTTGCAATTGTAATATTTACTGGTGAAACGCTAGTAGTCATACTTTTTTCATCCATTCCTATAATGCCTACAGATTTAGCAGAAATTGTTGTTGTTCCATTTGCTATAGCTTTAAAAGTAAATTTTTTGCTTGTTTCTTTGTTTCCTGCATAATAACTACAAAATGTATCGTTGCAACTATTTGTATCATTTGCACTTATAAATTTTACTTTGCTTGAATCATAGTTTAGTGTATATTCACAGGTTCCAATAGTGCTTGAACTTTTACAATAGACAGTAACGGTAAAGGTATTTCCCGGGGCAGGATTTTTATTAGATGAATATATATCTATAATACCACTTGCTGCCTTTACATTAAGAAAAGGTATAAACAAAAATAATAACAATAAATTTTTAAATATTTTTTTCATATGAACTCCTTTTTATTTTAATTTTATGTATTTAAGAATATGTTTTTGAATTCTTAACATATCAACTGCAGTTATTTTTCCATCATTATTTGTGTCACTTGCTTCTTTATATGCATTAGTTAGGGTAGAGTATTTTAAAATGTGTTTTTGAACTCTTAACATATCAACCGCAGTTATTTTTCCATCACCATTGGTGTCTCCTTTTATTACAATTATGTAAGATTTTTCATCTGTTTTAGTTTTGATTGTAATAATGTCACCGGTAGCTAATGTGTTTGTTTTATTTACGTTTTTAGAATCAGTTATTTTAACTTCTGCTTCTGCCTCTTGTTTTTTAATCATATTTGATAGAGTAGTTACTGTTGTTCCTTCTTCTAAGCCAGTTAAGTATTTGTCATCTGCTTTTACATCTATTTCGTTTATGATATCTTCTACTTTTATTTCTGGAATAATTTCTTCTTTAATATCTTCTTTTATTAAAGTAATTGTATAAGTTTTATCAATTCCAGTTTCACTAGTTACTATTACATTAACTATTGTTTCATTTTCTGTTATTGTAATGTCACCGGTTCCTTTTGTGTTTGCTTTTGTAGAAGATGTTGTTGCACTTATGTTTATGCTTTGGACATCATGTTTGATATATGTTGTATAAGATAGAACATCACTATCAAATCCTGCTATTGTTTCATTATTTATTTTTAAATCAGATAAATCGTTATTTGTGTCACCAATTGGAGGGTGAGCAGTAGGAGAGTTTGGCATGCTTTTATATACAGGAATGTAGAATGTCCATGCTGTATCTAACATATTTATTTCGTCATATGCATAATAGGCAGATAAGCTTTCGCTTGCTGGTGCAATTATATTTGTCATGTATTGATGAGTATATGAAGCATAAGAAGCTCCGTTTTTAGTATTAAATTTTTGAAAGTATAAAGTATCTTGCCCTTGTGATATGTAGTCGCCTGCAATGAATTTTGCACCATATTTGATTGCTTTTTCTCTAGTATCCCACGGTGTTCCATCATAGTTTCCTACTAAACCTGCTGCTGTTGCAAGGCCACGAGCTACAGCGCTATCGGTATAATCATCTTGCCACGCTCCAATGTTATAATAATTATAATATCCTTTTAAGCTTTTTCCTTTATAAGTAAGGGTAGATGTTCCACTTATTGCATCATAACTTTCATTTGTTCCACCTTCTTGTTTAACTCTAGTTGTTAGATGAACTGGGCTTATATTATATGATTTAGCAGCTTCCATAAAATATTTTATATAATCTATATTGTCGTTGTTTTTTGCTAAATATGTTTCTTCTAGAATAGATTCTAATATATTTCTTGTATGGTTTTTTTCATCATATGATAAGGCTTCAAAGGCAAAAATATTCTTTTCATTTAGGTAATTTCTAGGGTCTAAATAAAATGCTACTACTGAGCTAGATGCTGCATACCAATTTGGATTTTCTTTTATGGTATTAGAATTTCTATAAACACTATAATTAGTTTGAATATAATTTTTTCCTGTTTCGTTATTAACTGCAGTATTAAAGTATTTGTTAGTTATATCAGGAATAAATGTCCAGTTAGGATGTTTTTCATGCAAATATGTTAAGTAAGGAATGTAACTATCGGGGAATCCTGCGTCTTTTAAAATTTTTGCATATTCTGCATCATTTTTAGTTATATCCTCATAAAAATCGACTAATTTTGCACATACATAGCCGGTTTTGTTATTATAATAAGAAACTTTATACCAACCAGAACTACAGTTATTTGTTGAACTCGTTGGTCCAGATAATATTTTAACTTCTGTTCCTAAGTAAATTGTATCTAAAACATTTGCATTAAATGAAGCTGTTTTTCTGACTGTAGCATAATTTTCATTTATTCTAGCATACCAGTTATCAGTAACATAATATTTTTTGTTGCTTGATAAAGTAGGGGTAGAAGTAATAGATTCATAATTAGTTTTAACATCTTCTTGCTTACTAATTTTTATTAAATCACTACATATATATCTATTGGTTTTGCTATTGTAGTTTAATTGAAACCATCCGCTTGGACAATTTACATCCCCAACATTGTGTTTAACTGTATTAACTAGGGTAACTGTTTTATTATATGAAATTATAGCAACTGAACTATAATTAGTTCCAGGACCACTTCTGATTCTGGCACCATCTTGATCAGTTATTGTTCCAATATATGAATAACTAGCATTTACACTAGGTAAAAACATAAAAAATATAATAAAGATAAATATAAATAAATTATAATGCTTTTTCATATATCCTCCTTATTTTTATATATTTTATTATATCAATTTTTACAGTAAAAACCTAGTTATTTAGTATAAATTAACAAATATTGACAAATATTTGTCAAAATAATTATTAAAATAAAAAAACTTATAAAGCATTTAAATTATAATTTACTTTATAAGTTTTTTAATTATAGAAATTGTTTTAATTTTTCAACTGCTTCTTCTTGAGCATCAACGAACTCTTTTACTAATTTTTCTACTTCTTTATTAGTGTCTTTATGGTTTAATAATTTTCTTCCTTCTATAATTCCCATATTAGTTCCTTGAAGTAATAACTCTGCAATTTTTGATGTGCTGTTATCCATCATTGTTTTCATTTCAATTCCCCACCATGTCATTGTTTTGTTTATGATGTTTGTTTCATGTGGTTTATTTTCTTTATTGTTATATTCTGGATAAAGTTCTACAATTTTATCGCTTATTTTTTTATACTCTCTGTATTGTCTTTCTAATTCTTTTTTTAATTCTTTATTTTCTACTTTATCTAATATAAAATGTATAGCATCACGTCCCATGCATGTGCCTTTATTTAATTCATCTAAAACATTTATTTCGTTTTCGTTTTTATTCATATTATCCCTCCAATTATATGGTGAGATAATAAATATATTTTTATGCATAAAAAATAAAATGTTAAAAATAATTATATTTTTGTATATAAAAACTCAAACTATAGAAAGTTCGAGTTTGTGATTAAATTTGGAGGGGCTAACCGGATTTGAACCGGTGCTCAAGGTTTTGCAGACCCATGCCTTACCGCTTGGCTATAGCCCCGTTTTAAAAATTTCATTTAAATTAATTAAATTTATTTTACATCAAATAATTTTACACTATCAATGGATTTTTGTCAATGTATATTTATTATTGATGATTTATTTTATTTATAATATATTTTATGTTTAATATGAGATTAAAATGATATTACTTTATAAAAATTCTTTAAAGTTATAATATATAAAAAATTTATCCTTTTTGGTGAATATTATAGTTTTATTTTATAATTTCTATTTCTATTGCAATAGCCCCATTTAGTTTTTGTTCTTCTTTGGAATAAATATTATTTAAAATATTAATAAATTCTTTTTTTGAAACTTTTTCACCTGCAAGAATTTCTATATCAAAATTGTCTATTAAATTATTAAAACTATTAAAAACATAAATATTAGTAACTTTTGTTTTTAGAGTTTCTTTTAAGAAAGGTAATTTTTTAAATTCAATATAATCACCAACTTTTATATTCTTTCTTTTTTCGTCGTTTAATCTAATTTCAATTTTTTTCTTTTCTTCTTTTATGTATTCAAAATATTTTGTTTGTAATTTCATTGTGTGTGTTTTCATATGTTCCTCCTGAAACTTTGTTTTTCTTTAATATTTATTATAACAATATATTTTATAAAAATCTTGAATAAATTTATTGATATTTATAATTTTAATTGTTATACTCTAAATGAATAGGAGTGTGGATATATGAAGAAAATTTTATTTTTTATAGGTTTATTTTTCATAAGTTTTACAAGTGTAAGTGCTGCAAACAGGATTTATAGTATTGATATGGATATCTATATTGATAAAGATGGTAATGCAAGTATTACAGAAAAATGGCATGTTGATGGGCAAGATGGAACAGAGTGGTATAAGGTTTTAAATAATTTGGGAAATTCTAGGCTTACTAATTTTAAAGTAAGTATGGATGGACAAGATCTTGTTAGAAAAACTTGGGATGTTGATGAGTCTTTATCTCAAAAAAGAGGTTATTATGGTATAAACTATACTTCTCAAGGTTTAGAACTTTGTTTTGGTAAATATGATTATAAAGAACATACTTTTACATTGAATTATGATTTATCTAATTTTGTTTTTAATACAAATGATAGTCAAGTATTATACTTTAATTTTATTGATAGATTATCAGATGTAAATTTTGATAACTTTTCAGTTGTTATAAGGAGTTATTATAGTTTTCCTGATACTTTAGATGTGTGGGGATATGGTTATAAAGGTTATGCATATGTAGAAAATGGTCTTATTAAAATGTCAAATGAAAGTGATATGGATGATAATTATGTGGTTTTACTAGCAAAATTTCCAGTTAATACTTTTAATACTACTAATTTTGATGGTAGATTTGATAATTTTAATGATGTATATGAGCAAGCTGAAGAGGGCACATTCGATTATAATTATGAAACTTTTGATAAGCTAGATAAAATATTAAGTGTTATTTCTTTACTTTTTGAAATTTTCTTTGTTATTGGAATTCCTTTAATATTTGCAATACTTGTATCTAAAACTAAGTATGGATATAAAGATAATAAAAAAATAAATAAAAAAGAAATACCTATGTTTAGGGATATTCCTTGTGATAAAGACATTTATTATGCAAATGCTTTAATTAAACTTAATAATTTTGGTTATAAAGAATCAAATATACTTGGTGCAATTATATTAAAGTGGGTTAGAGAAAATAAAATTATTTTTAGAAAAGAAGAAGGAACCTTTGGCAAGGAAAAAAGCGTTATTGATTTAACACTTAATCCAGTATTTGATAATGAAAATGAAAGAAAATTATTTGATATGATGAAAGTTGCTAGTAAAGATGGATATCTTGAGACAAAAGAATTTGAAAAGTGGAGTAAAAATAATTATTCTAAATTCTTTGATTTATTTAAAAAAATTGAAACAGAAAAAATAAATGAATTGAAAGCCCAAGGGCATATTTATAAAAGAACTAGCAAAGAAGAATGTAAATATAAAACTGTCATGGATGACTATATATATGAAGATAGTAAACAGTTATATGGTTTAAAATTGTTTTTAGAAGAATTTTCGTCAATTGATACAAAAGAAGTTTTAGAAGTTCATCTATGGGATGAGTATTTAATGTTTGCTTATCTTTTTGGAATAGCGGATAAAGTTGCAAAACAACTTAAAAATATGTATCCTGAGGTAATTGAACAAAGCAATATAGATTATGATAGTATTGTTTTCGTCAGTCATATTTCAACTAGAACGGTATCTGCGGCTTCTTCTGCTAGAAGTGCTGCCCAAAGTTATTCTTCAGGAGGAGGAGGATTTTCTTCTGGAGGCGGCGGAGGCGGTAGCTTCGGTGGAGGTGGCGGCGGAAGTCGTTAATTGAAAAAAAATTAAGCAACAATGCAAAAAAGCCTTGCATAATTAAAAATTATTTGATACAATTTATTTGTTGCTTATTTGGCGGGATAGCTCAGCTGGCTAGAGCGACTGGTTCATACCCAGTAGGTCGGGGGTTCGATTCCCTCTCCCGCTACCAAATGTATTTAACTCTTGAATTCAAGAGTTTTTTTATTTAAAAATTCAAGGTGTTTGCACGACAAAATTATAAAATTTTGCACAAATGTTTGACAAATTGAGATATTTATGGTATAATTTAAACACTTATTGAAGATTACCAAAGTAGTTAAGGGGGTTAGGTAATTATGGAAAATAAGAGATGTATGTATCATTTTGAATATGTTAATGAAAATGAATTTAGAAAGAAAGAAAGATCTGTTAGAAAATATAACATGCTTGCTTACAAGAAACTTACTTTTGAATATTATCCTGGACTTAGAGAAGGTAATTTCTTAGGAAAACTTGTATCTACTTCTAAAAAGGATAATACTAAAAGTTATGAACTAAAATTACCAACAGATGCTTTATTTTCAAAAGTTCATGGTGACGTGACTCTTCATTATACTGTTTACGAAGATAGTAAAGTTATTTTACTTACTAACATTACACCAGATGAAATTTTAGAAGAGGGACACAGAAGTGAACTAGGAACATATAAAGGTGTTATGATTTCAAAAACAAATGCCGAAAAAGACATGTTTAAAGTTAATTTATTAAATGCATTAAACCAAAAATAATTTTTTTGGTTTTTTTGTTAAAAAGGTATTGATTTTTATTAAAGGTTTATGGTATCATTGATATTGCGATGGACCCTTAGCTCAGTTGGTTAGAGCATCCGGCTCATAACCGGGCGGTCGTAGGTTCGAGTCCTACAGGGTCCACCACATTTTATTTTTTGCGGGTATGGCGGAATTGGCAGACGCACTAGACTTAGGATCTAGCGGAGTGATCCATGGGGGTTCAAGTCCCTTTACCCGCACCATACTAAATATAACAGGTTTATCCTGTTTTTTTGTGTATTTTATCACTTCCGCTATAAACCTACGACCGCCCGGTTATATATTAAATTAAACCTTTAATAAAAATATAAAAAAATAAAAAAACTATAAAAATTTATTTTTGTTATCCTTTTTTAATAGCAAAATATTATTTTTTTAATTATAAAAAAATAATATTTATAGGTATAAAATGTATATAAATATATAAAAATGCCTGTTTGCCATCCATTTAAATATATGCTATTTTTCTTTTTGAGGTGATTTAATGGACAAAGATATAGAAAAGATCGTTACTAATTTTAAAAAAATAGCAAATAAAAAATGGATAAGGAGTATTAGCAATAATAACTCCGGTAGTATTGGTTTAACTTTTGAAAAGGAACTAAAAAAAGAACCAGATTCTTTGTATTTTCCTGATTTTTATGGTGTTGAAATAAAGTGTACTAGTAGATTTAGTAATTATCCTATTTCATTATTTAGTATTTCTTTTGATGGTCCGACATTTCCGGAAATTGATAGAATAGTAGAAAAATATGGTTATTATGACAAAGATTTTTCGGACAAAAAAGTTTTATTTGGAAAAGTTTACTGCAAAACAAAAAATAGGGTAAATTTTAAATATAAGTTTCAATTTGAAATAGATGAAAAAGATGAGAAACTTTACTTATGTGTATATGATACATATGAAAATTTAATAGAGAGAAAGTCTTTTATTTATTTGGATTCAATCAAAAGACGTTTAGAATTGAAATTGAATAAATTAGCTATTGTTTTTGCAAGCACAAAGAAGGTGAACGAAGAAAAATATTTTAGGTATTATAAAATTGCTCTTTATAATTTAACTGATTTTGATACTTTTTTGAAATTATTAAAAAATGATGAGATAAATGTTGAAATTGTTTCAAGAATTGGCAAAAGCGGATTAAGCAAAGGAAAGTATAAAAATAAAAATATGGTGTTTTCCATTAGCAAGGATAAAATAGAAAAATTATTTGCTAAGATTTATGAATATGATAATGATTTATCGGAAATATATTTTATGTAACTAATAAAACATGTTTTGTAAAAAACATGTTTCATTGTTTTTGAATAATTCTTTTAAACTTGGCATTACTGTTTTTAATATATTCATCGAGCAACTTACTTTGTTCTTTAGTTTCAGCATATGCAGTAATTGCTAAAGTCTTTTTCCACTCTTTAGTATAACCATCTGTAGTTAAATTAGTAATTTTATGTTCTTTTAAGTAATCTCTTAATTTCATCATAACTTTTTTATTATCGCACATGATTATATTTACATACATTCTATCTTTACTAAATTTATTACTGATCATAATAGCAAGTTGCGTTCCAATGCCACTTGCAATTGCAATAATATAAATAGTAAGTTCGCCACTATCAGCAACTGCATCAATTAGTTTATAAAAAATTATTTGGCTTATAAAAACTGTGACTCCTGCAATAAATGCTTTATTCTTTTGGACTAAAATAGTTTTTGCGGTGCTTAATACATTATCAATTACTTTAATTATAAAAATAATTACTAATTCTAATACAAGCGCAATTGTTATGTTCATAATTTCAACCTCCTTTTTAATGTGAATATCAATTTTAACACAATAATATAATATATGCAAACATTTTTTGAAAATGTCAGTTTTTTTATTGACAAAGTAATACATAAATTGTATCATTGTATTATCTAAGTAATACAATAGAAAGGAAGTAATATGAGTTTTAATTTTGATAATAATATTCCAATATATATTCAAATTGTAGAAAGTTTAAAAATAGATATAATATCCGGAATATTAAAACCAGGGGAAAAACTTTTATCAGTAAGAGAACTAGCTATAAAAACAAAAGTAAATCCTAACACTATGCAAAAAGCTTTGATAGAATTAGAAGAATTAGGTTTAATATTTACTGAAAGAACAAATGGTAAATATGTAACAAATGATAAAAAGTTAATTGAAAAATATAAGAAAGAATATGCATTTGAATTATCAAGTAAATATATTTTTAATATGGAAAATATTGGATTTGATAAAGATGAAATATTAGAGTATTTAAAAAGTTTGAAGGGAGAAAAATAATGGAATTATTAAAATGCACAAATTTATGTAAAAGTTTTGGAGAAAAAGAAGTTCTAAAAGATATAAACTTAACCATTTCAAAAGGAAAAATAATAGGATTACTTGGTAAGAATGGAACTGGTAAAACTACACTTATAAAACTAATAAATGATTTGCTTACAAAAACAGAAGGAGAAATTTTAATAAACGGAAAAGAAGTAGGGGTGGAAAGTAAAAAAATTATTTCCTATCTTCCGGAAAGAACATATTTAGATAAAAATCTGACTGTTATGGAGACTATATTGTTTTTTGAAGAGTTTTATGATAATTTTGATAAAGCAAAGGCTATTAAACTTATAAAAGATTTAGGGCTTGATTTAAATCAAAAACTTACTAAAATGAGTAAAGGTATGCAAGAGAAAGTTCAATTGGTTTTAGTCATGAGTAGAAAAGCAAAACTTTATATACTTGATGAACCTTTAGGTGGAGTAGATCCTGCTACTCGTGACTATATATTAGATACTATACTTGCTAATTTTAATGAGGAAGCAAGTGTTATTATTTCAACACACCTAATCTCAGATATAGAAAGAATATTGGATGAAGTAATTTTTATCGATGATGGTAAAATAAAACTTACATCATCTGCAGATGAACTTAGGAATAAGGAAAATGCTTCAATTGATGAAATTTTTAGGAGGATGTTTAAATGTTAAAGAAGTTATTAAAATATGATTTAAAGAAGTTATTAAAATTTATTTCAATTTTTTATGTTTTAGGTTTATTTTTTGCTGTTCTTACTAGATTGTTCTTTAGTTTCGATAATTCGTTAATGATTAATATTTTGGGGCAAATAACAACTGGTGCTACTATTGCAATGATAGCAAATATTATAATAAATTGTTTAATGAGAAGTTGGGTTATTTTTAAACAAAATTTATATGGTGATGAGTCTTATTTAACACACACGCTACCGGTTACTAAGAAAACTTTATATAACTCAAAAATTGTTTCTTTGATCTTGACAATGGTAGTAAGTTTTATATTTATATTATTTATTTTATTTGTTGCTTATTATTCTAAAGATAATATAATTATTTTAAAAAATTTAATATTATCTTTTGCTAATATTTTTAATGGAAAAGAATTAGTATTTATATTTTCTATTATCTTAGTATTTTTATTAGAAATGCTTACTATAGCACAATGTGGTTATACTGGAATAATTTTAGGGCACAAGAAAAATAATAATAAAGTTGGTTATTCTGTTTTATTTGGTTTTATTTCTTATATGATAACTCAAATGGTTGTTTTGTTATTCTTATTCATAATTGCTTTATTTAATAAAGATGTAATGAATATTTTTATGACTAATGATGTTGTTAATATGGGGGCATTTAAAAATTTATTATATGGGTCTATTTTTATTTATAGTGGATGTTTTATAATTTGGAGTTTTGTTAATGTAAAATTATTTAATAAGGGTGTTGATGTAGAATAAAGTAGCAAAGTATATTGCTACTTTTTTTATTTTATATTAAAATAAAATTATAATTAATGCCGATTTAGTTTAGTGGTAAAACAGATGCATGGTAAGCATCAGAGGACTGTTCAATTCAGTCATTCGGCACCATTATAATTTTTAAATATATAATTGAATCAAGGATATGACTTTTAAATGTCATTTTTATTTTAAAAAAATAATATACTTTTTTTTAATTCTGTTTTATAATTGTTAGTAGGATGTGATTATATGAAAACTAGAGTAATAAGTGCAGTAGTATTACTTGCAATAATAATTCCAATTCTTATAATTGGGGAATTACCTTTTAAGATATTTGTTTCAATAATAAGTGTTTTAGGATTAAAAGAATTATTAAGTATTAGAAAAAATCAAAATAAAACTTCTGATGTTATGAAAATAATTTCTTATATATTGATTGGTTTATTTGTGTTTTTTTCTAGTAGGACATTAAACCTTGATTTTAAAATTATTTTAGGATTATTATTAATTTTAATGCTTCCAGTAGTCTTAATAAATGATAATGAAAAATATAATATTAGTGATGCTTTGTATTTTTTAGGTTCAATTATATTTTTAGGACTTGGTTTTACTGCTTTTATAATAGTAAGAGATTTTTCTTTAGCTAATATTATTTATCTTGCTTTAATTACTATAATGACTGATAGTTTTGCTTTGTTTACTGGAATGTTTATAGGAAAGCATAAATTGTGTGAAAAGATTTCTCCAAAGAAAACAATTGAAGGCGCTATTGGGGGATCTTTAATTGGAACAATAGTGCCAACATTATTTTACATTTTTGTTATAAATTCAGATGTTAATATATTTTTATTAGTTGTTGTAACATTTATTTTAACTGTTATTGGACAACTTGGAGATTTATTATTCTCTAGTATAAAAAGGTATTATGGTGTAAAAGATTTTTCTAAGTTAATACCAGGACATGGTGGTATTTTAGATAGATTTGATAGTTTGTTATTAGTTACTATAACTTATTTATTATTAATAGGAATTTTATAAGGAGGAAAGTATGTTATTAACATTAATTTTATTTGTATTAATTTTAGGGGTGACAATATTTGTTCATGAATTAGGACATTTTCTATTCGCTAAAATAGTTGGAGTTCATGTATATGAGTTTTCACTTGGAATGGGCCCAGTTATTTATAAAAAAATTGCTAAAGATAAAACTGTTTATGCGTTGAGGGCTATTCCGGTTGGGGGATTTGTTCAACTTGCAGGAGAAGAAAATAATGTAGATTTAGAAAAGCAAAAAGGACATAATTTACAAGATAAAACAGTTTTTCAAAGATTTTTAGTTATGTTTATGGGAGTAGGTTTTAACTTTATTTTTGCATTCTTGGTATTAGTGTTTTCAGGTTTTATTTATGGGTCATCTAATTTAGAACCTATTATTACTGATGTTCCAGAGGGGTATCCGGCATATAATGCAGGTCTTTCTAAAGGAGATGAGGTTTTAAAAATAAATGATCATAATGTAAGATATTTAGATGATATAAGTTTATATTTAGCAGTTGAGCCTTTGAATGAAGAAGTTCATTTTGAGGTTAAAAAACAAGATGGCACAATTAGAAATTATAATATTTTACCAAATAAACAAATTGATGCTGAAGGAAATGAAAGTTATGTAATTGGAATTACTTTATCTAGTGAAATTGAAAAAGGTTTTGTTCCTTCTATAGTAAATGGATTTAAAAAATTAGGGGCAATATTTAAGCAAATGTTTGTTGTTTTAGGTAATTTATTTACTGGGGGAATTTCTTTAAATAGTTTAAGTGGCCCAATTGGTATCTATACAGTAGTTGGAGAAATGAAAACTCAAGGACTTAATGCACTTTTATATTTAATAGCGTTATTATGTGTAAATGTTGGAGTTATTAATTTACTTCCTTTTCCAGCATTTGATGGAGGAAGAATATTGTTTTTAATAATTGAAAAACTAAAGGGTTCTCCAGTAAGTCCTAAAGTAGAAAATGCTATTCATTCAGTAGGATTTATACTTTTGATGCTTTTAATGGTATATGTTACTTTAAATGATATTATAAGATTATTTTAAAAAAAATTAAAAAATTTATAAAGACCTTAGGTCTTTTTTTGTTTACTTGCGAAATATATATATAGGAGGATAAATGATGAAGAAAAATTATAATTATATTTTGCAAGAAAATAATAATGATTGTGGAATAGCATCACTTCAAACAATATTTATGCAATACGGTTTAAAAGTTTCTAGGGAAAAACTTTTAGAACTTATAAAATTAAAAGAAGAAGGAATAAATGCATATGAACTAATTAACGCTAGCAAAAAATTAGGATTAGATGCAAGTGGTGTTAAAACAAATGTAGAAAATATAAAAGATAGTATGCTTCCTTGTATAAGTCATACTATTAAAAATAAAAATTTTTATCATTATATTGTTATTCTGGAGATAGATAGAAAAAGAAAAAAAATAAAAATAATGGATCCATCTATTGGCATTTCTGATATAACATATGAAGATTTTAATGATATTTCTACAGGAATATTCTTAATATTTAAAGCAAAGAAATTATTGAAGGAAAAAGATGAGAGATTTAAAAAAATAATATTTAGTATTTTTAAAGAAAATAAAAAACTAATATATAAAAGCTTGTTCTTTTCTTTAATATTTATTGTTTTATCACTTATATATAGCT
>JAZNOG010000029.1:0-3454 GCA_045580645.1 Bacilli bacterium | reverse complement strand
AAACATTTAATAGTTTCGTATTTAAAATTAGTTTTATTATTTATATATATAACCCAAGTATTTTTATTTTCTATTACTTTTATCTTTTCTATTTTTGCATCTTTAAAATCTAAAATATATTTTTCTTCTAAATTTATTTTCTTAAGCAAATCATTTAATCTTTTGTCCATAACTACTCCTACAACACTTCTATATTTTCTATTTTAAATTCTTTTTTACTTAAAATACTCCCTTTACTTTTAATAATAAAATCTATAAAAGAATAAATATCTATATTCTTTAAATAACTTATATATTCATACTCTTCTACATTAAAGAAGATGTTATCTCTTACCATATAAGATTCAAATTTACTAGAGGGAACTCCTAAATACATTAAAAAATAAGGATATATTTTGTTTTTTATCTCTTTTAAATTTTTCTTACCAAATCCATATTTAGATTCTTTACTTATTCTAGTCCAAAGTTCATTAGTTATTAAAAGTTCAGTAATTGCATCTACTATGTCACGGTCTGCTGTTTTAATTAAACTAAATTCATTTTTTACTATTTTATATATTAAATAAGTAAGAAAATTATCTTTATCTTTTAATTCTAATCTTTTGCCTATTGTTAGACTTTTTGTTTCAATATCTGTTTCTACTACATCTAAATTAGGATGAATAACACATACATTGTAATCTATATCAAATGATGTTTTAAATAATTTATCTAGTTCGTTATTATACTTTTTACTATTTTTATCCCATACTTCCATAATATTTAAACGATATTTTTTTGTATCCATATAAATTTTTTTAAAATATAAAGATGATTCAACCATATTATAAATATAATCATCATCAGGAATAAAATTTTTAATATCACTTAAAATAAACTTCTTATCCTTATGAATAGAAGAATATTCTTTTTTATGATCTTTCCATAATTTTTGTTTTAATTTATGTATTTCATCATTAACAGATGATTCATATAATAAATGCCATATTAAAAGATATTTATTTACTACTATAGATAACTTCATACTTTTCACCCTATATATATAATAACATAATTTGATAAATAAAGACAAACAAATAAAAGAAAAAGTATTAGATATTTTATGTTGTTTATCTAATACTTATAGATTTATTTTAATACCACAACATATGGGTCAGATGCTGTTCCTGTATTGCCTTGTTCTATTTCTGCCCCAGGTATTAGTGAAACTGACGGACGCACGCCGCGAGAACCGACGACATAGTTGCTGTCGAGGTAGCCATAAGAGTCAACGTAAATCCCGTAAGCGTAACCGCTAGTAAAGGAGCTAGGAGAAGCAAGCCAGTAATAGAAACCACTTTTTAAATAAGCACTTGAACTATAACCATACCATCCAGAACCAGCAAGGGTTGCTTCATCTGCTGTTAAAAGTCCTACTGGATAAGGTAGTACATTATTTCCATAATCCTTTACTCCACCAGCTTCTACAGAAAGTGTAAATGCATCATTATTATTTGGACATTCTATACTTGGATTAACATTACTTGAACTACTAGCAAGTCTTGTTCTCGCTCCAAAATATTTTGAGCCATCATTTGTTCTGTCATTGCACCATTTTTCGTTTTCTAACCATTTTGTTAAATTAGTCATTCCTGATTCTTCACTTGCATACCATGTATTTATTGCTGTTGCTATATCTGATGGGGTTGTATTTAATGCTGTTCCATTATTTAGGTTTTGCCAAGTATTACTTGTATCATAGTAATATCCTACATAATATATTTTATCATTACTACTATTAAATGCACTTGTTGATGAAAGTCGAGATGCGGTTCCTGTATTATTACATTTATTACTTTCTGTGTATTCTCCATTATATATTAGTTTTACTCCACCTGTAGATGTTGTTCTTACTATTTTCCAGCAGTATTTTCCAAATACTATATTATTATTAGTTACTGCTCCTCTATAGAAGTATACTGGATATTCATCACTTGCTGTTGAACCAAGTGTATATGCACCAGTTGTAGGGGTTTTAGCATAATTTATATTATTTTCTGTATCTGTTCCAAGAGACTGTGACGCTACTAATGAGTATAATTCTACTGATGGAACTTCGTAATCCGCTACTCCATTTATGTTTATTCTAAATTTGTATTGATAGCTAGTTGTATTAAAGTCTGATGCATCTGTATTATAATCTATCCATGCTCTTAGTCTATAATTTGTTGTTATACTACTTGTTTCATATGAATGTATATGTTTCCCTTTATATAACACTTTATTAGTATTACTTGTTGTTAAAGCACTTATAAGTGTAGGGCTTGTAAGTATACTACTATTATCTTTATTTTCTAAATATACTTTTATTTGATTATCATTTAATTTAGTATAATTTGTATCTACACTTAATGGTTCTAGTGTTATTTCATACCCTACTTCAATATTTGGATAATCTTCATCTAAATTAGTATTTGTTGTAACAGAAAAATCAAAGTATTCATCTTGCGCTTTCCCTAATGTATCACTTTTTGGAAGTGCATTTGTTAAACTTATTACATTTGTATTTTCAGTATAACTCATTGTGATATTACCTGTTGTTATCGTATTTATGCTACCTTCTTTTGTATAAGTAGCTATTGCATATGTTATTCCTATTACAATAGTAATTAGGAATAATAATAGTGTTACTGGAAGAACTTTTTTTAGTTTATTAGTAAACTGCTCCCCATATATTTGTTTGTGCATATTTTTTTTATAGATTTACGAATTATTTTACCCTTCAAAAATAGGTAAATGTTCTTTTTAAACTCGCAAATCTTCCTCCTCTATTTAGTTTAAATATACTTATATTTTACGACAACTTTTTATACTTTTCAAGTAGTTGATAATTTATTTTTTACTATTTACATAAAATTAAAAAATATATAGTATTCTTATATCTAAAATACTATATATTTTGATTAATTCAATACTTTTCGGTTATTTGTAGTTTGGTTATATTTTTGTTTCTAAATAAAACTTAACTATATTGTTAACGATTATATATAAAGGAAGTGCTACTACAAAACCTATAAAACCAAACAATGCTGAACTAATTATTATTGAAATAGTAATTTCTAAGAATGATATTTTAGTTGTTTTACTCATTATTTTTGGATCTATTAAATAGTTATCTAAAATTGGCACTACTATTGCAATTATTGCTGTTATTAAAAATAGTTTTTTTGATACATTTATTGCGGTAATAAAAGCAATTAAATTAGTCCATAATGCTCCAAAGTAAGGAATAATTGTGGTAATTCCTGCTAGTATTCCTAACAAATAATAATAAGGATGTCCTACTAAAAAATAGATAATTGTATATTCGATAGTTTCTATTACAATAATTATAGATATACTTTTTATATAATTATATAAATCATTATCTATTTTTGATATTAAATAATATATATTTTTGTTTTTTATGTTTTTT
>JAZNOG010000028.1:0-12266 GCA_045580645.1 Bacilli bacterium | reverse complement strand
ATGTTTTTCCCTCTTTATTTCCAATGTTTATTATTTCTTCTTTACTAATAAGTATTAAATTCCCTTTATTTTTAGGAAATATATTTTCTTTTTGGACAAAAAAAATCTTTAAATCAAAAAAAGAAGCCTCATTTGTTTTTTTTATGAGCATGATTACAGGTTTTCCCAGCAGTGCAAAATACATTAATGATTTAATTGATGAAAAATTAATAAATGAAAAAGATGGAGAAAAAATTTTACTTTGGACTTTTTTTTCTAATCCATTATTTATAGTTAATACTGTAGGAAGTATTTTTTTAAATAACATCAAATATGGTTATTTAATCTTATTTTCACATATATTAGGAAATATTATCGTAGGAATTATATTTAGAAATTACAAATGTCCAATATATAACAATGATAAAATATTTTTTAAAGAAAATTTAAAATTTTTACATAATAATATAAACAATTCTAATGTATTTAAAACATTAATTATTAGTATTAAAGATGGAATATCCACCTTATTAACTATTTATGGAATTATTACTACTTTTTTAATAATTGTTAGTCTATTTAATATCAATTATGATAATACTTTATCCTGTTTTTTAATAGGAATAGTTGAAATGACTAGTGGGTTAAAATTTTTATCTTTAACTAATACAAATTTATTTTTAAAACTTATTTTATCCTGCTTTTTAATTTCTTTTGGTGGTTTTTCTGTTCATACCCAAATAATGAATATTTTAAGTGAAAAAAAAATAAAATATGGACCTTTTCTATTAGCAAGATTAATTCATGCTTTTATAAGTGTCATTATTTTATTTTTAATTCTTATATTCCAATAGGATGGACTATTTTAAAACCATAGTTTTTAGTTTCACCAATTATGAAGTATGGAATATCTATTGTTATTATGTTATTATCACTATTTATTGTTACATTGTAATATGAAGTATAATTAGTATTCCATGTTGCTCCATTATTTTCACAAGTTTTTTTTGTAGTATATGCTGAATTAGAGCATAATTGAATAATCCTGTTATCAATAAATTCTATCATACTTTTTTGAGGCATATCATATGTGATTTTATCATATGTTATTGTTTTTTCTCTTAAATTTATTATTAAAGTTTTTGTTGAATTATCATCAAAAGTAATAGTAACAGATATTTTTTGGTTACTTGATGATGATGTTATTTTCTCAGCATCTTTTTTTATTAAATCTTCTTGAATTGTATAAATCATTAAATTATTAAATTCTATTATATCTTTTTCTATTTGTTTTCTTGATGAATAAGATTTAATTTCAGTAATTACATCAAACATTCCTAATACCAAAACCATTAAAAGTGCAAATGTTAAAATTAGTTCTACTATTGTAACTCCTTTATTGTTTAATTTTTTCATATTGCACCCCCATTAGGATTAATTACTAGGACAGAGCGAGAACCAATCGTATCCTGTTTTCCCCCAGTATTATTATTAAAATAGAAGACACTTGCACCACCTGGTTCATGATTTGCACCACTTCTTATAAACAATATTTTATCAATTCCTTGAGCTATCCAAG
Source organism: Bacilli bacterium (assembly GCA_045580645.1). Lineage (GTDB taxonomy): Bacteria > Bacillota_I > Bacilli_A > RF39 > UBA660 > HGM10836. The sequence goes on along the minus strand of JAZNOG010000028.1, from coordinate 10,708 downwards.
GCATTATCTGATAATTAGGTGCATTCCAACCTACTATTTCTTTTGTAGCATCCCCAAATTTTCCTATTTTATAATTAGTTGCATTATTTTCCCCATAATTATATATATACTTATTATAATATTTATCATTCAATCCAGTCCAAGAAGTAAGCCATGGCTGATCAGCATTTGGAATCTCAAATTTATAATCAGAATTTAATAAAGTTCCCATTGTATATTCAGAAACTCCCCCAACCATATCATATATTCCTGATATATTCCAATTACAAGAAGCTTTAGTTCCTAAATTATCATAATCATATGCATACGTTTTAGTTTTTTCTACCGAGGCAGAGGGCTGGGTTGTTCCACTACTTCTACCTGTTATTCCACCAACACAATTGTTCATATATATTTGTTTTACTGTTTGAGCATTAGTAATTGGATCATTATAATAAATACCACCTTTAAATATTCCATATTGAGAATACGCTAAATAAGCTATGGCACCCCACTCCATATTTTTTACTAAATGTATATCTATACTATTATTATCATTTGTCAAAACTCCAGTAGTATTATAAGTAGTCACATTTGTTCCTTGGTTAAATCCATATGGATTATTTGTTAATTCCATATTTCTTATTATTTTAAATGTATCTTCTATATTCCTATTTTTTAAATCTTCTTCACCTGGCAAAATTGTTATATCATTACCATCTACACTGTTTTCAAATTTTCCTACCCAAATTCCAGTAAGTTCTACATCTCCAAATGTAAATGCTGGATGAGTATAAGTACTATTAGGACCTATTCCACTACCATTTATATTAGATGAACCACCATTTTCTGTATCCCAACAAATCTCAGATGTTTCATATCCTGAAGTTAATGTATCTTGACACTGAATTGTTCCAGTAGATGTTGGAATTCCATTTTCATCTACTTTTTCAAATTCAATACCAATTGATTTAACAGATGTTGTTGAATTTCCATCTTTATTATAATTAAATACTGTATATTTATATCTTGGTATCCATACCCACATAGTATTTATATCTTCCATAGGAACTTCTATACCTATCTTTGTTTGAATCACATTTCCTTCGGTATCAAAATAACTATCTCTTTCATTTTCAATTATAGTTACTGCATTTGCCCAAATTCCTTCATCATAATTATACCAATCATCACTATCCTCATCAGCTACTACCCATTTACTTCCATCGTAATATACTGGAAGTAAATTTTCTGTTAATGTTGGTTTATTTGCTTTTTCTGGTTTGAATACTTTTAATTCAGTATTTGCATATCCCGTTTCAGTTTTTACAACCAAACGATATTCTTCTAAAGTCGTTGATGAATTGCTAAATTTAGGAAGATAGGATATATATTTTGAAAGTTCTGTTCCTTTATAACTTTTTGATTCTTTTAAATCTTTTAAATTTTTCTTTGTTGCAATCACTTCTTTTATTCCAAGAGATTCTGCAATTTTCTTACACTCAATTGTTTTTTCGTCATTTAAATAACTACAACCACTATTTTGTGTATATAAAGTTACATAATGATTTGTATCAGTAATTAAGTTTTCAAAATCATAATCCATATATAATTTTCTTATATAATGAGCTGCATACTGACTACTTACATCGTTATATGCAATTCTTTTTTCATATTCTGCAGCAGTTGGTAAAAAATTAGAATAAATTGTAGTAAAAACAACCATTACCACTACTGTAACCGCTAAAAGTTCTGTTATTGCAAACCCTTTTTTATTATTTTTTTTCAAATTTAATCACCTTCTATTGATTATCTTACTTTTTTATTATATAATAATTAATGAATAAATACTAGAGGTTTTTTAAAAAAATAAAAAGGGGCAAACAAACATGAAAGAATATAATTTTTTATCTACTCCTATTGTAGATATTGTTAATGAAATTATTATTGATGCAGTTAATATGAATGCCAGTGATATTCACTTTGATTCATCTGAAAAGTTTTTAAAAATTAGAGTACGTGTAGATGGTGAACTACGCGATTATTCTATTGTAGAAAACAAATACAAAAGAAATTTAATCACAAGAATCAAACTTTTATCTGGAATGAATATTACTGAATCTAGACTTCCTCAAGATGGTGCGATTAAAGGTGTTATCGAAGGAAGAGATTTAGACCTTCGTGTTTCTTGTTTACCTACTATTTTTGGAGAAAAAGTTGTTATAAGAATTCTAGATTATACAATGAGTTTAAAAGGTGTTGAATCTCTAGGTTTTACTGAGGAAAATTATCAACTTATTTTAAAAATGCTTGCTAATCCAAATGGAATTATCTTAGTTACTGGTGCAACAGGTTCTGGTAAATCAACCACTACTTATGCAATGCTTCAAAGATTAAATAGCGAAGAAGCCAACATTATAACAGTTGAAGACCCAGTAGAAATGAACATTGAAGGAATAAATCAAGTTCAAGTTAATTCTGAAATTGGACTTGACTTCTCTAATGTTTTAAGATCAATTTTAAGACAAGACCCAAATATAATTTTAATCGGAGAAATTCGTGATACTGAAACAGCTCAAATTGCAGTTCGTGCTTCTATCACTGGACACCTAGTTTTATCAACACTACATACAAATAATTCTCTTACTTCTATTGAAAGATTACTTGATATGGATGTTGAAAGATACTTACTATCCGCTTCTTTAAAAGGAATTATTTCTCAAAACTTAGCTAAAAAATTATGTCCAGAATGTAAAATTAAACGCCCTACTACAGAAGCTGAAAAAAGAATATTTAAAAGAGTTTTAAATAAAGACGTTAATGAAATATATGATCATGGATCATGTGAACACTGCCGTAATGGATATAAGGGAAGAATTGCCCTTCAAGAAGTTTTACTTATAAATGATGAAATTCGTGATGCAATAAACGATAATTTAAAACGTTCTAGTTTAAGAGAATTAATATATGGACGTGGTGTTAAAACTTTATTCCAAGATGGTCTTATCAAAGTAATGGAAGGAATTACTTCAATAGATGAAGTATTTAGGTTAGTTGAAGCTGAAGCTGAAGATGGTTCAGATAATATCTATTCTAAATATGATGATGAAACAAATAATAATGAAGAAAATATATCTATAGAAAATGAAAACACATCAATAGATAATGAAGAAAATAAAAAAACAAATAATTTAGACAATGAAAAACCTATAATTGATAACGAAAATGAAAATGCTCCATTTATGAATAGTGCTTTTTCTAGCATAGATTTAAGACCAAAAAATGAAAGCATAATAAAAAATAATTTTAATGAAGAAGAAATAGCAAAGTTTATTCCAAATGATAATGAAGAAACAAACAACTTGAATATAGATGAAACAACAAAAAATGATGAATATATTGATGATTTTGATAACAATGATAAAACTTATGAACAAGATGATGAAAAATTTAAAAACTTATTAACACAAGTTGTTAATAGACAAAGTGATATAAGTCCTACTATTAATTACAATAATATAGTATCAGCGGATAAATTATATTCTAATGACAAAGAAACAGATTTAGAAAGCACCCAAGATATATTTGCAAGTTTATGGAATAATAATAAAGAACAAAAATCTGACTATATCACTATGAATGATGTAAACCTAGCAGAAGAAGAAAATAATATTAATCTATATAATTCAAAACCAGAAAATAATTATACAGATGACCTACTTAATTTAATAAACATGAATATATATAATGACAAACAATAAAAAGTTAGAAAATTCTAACTTTTTTTATAATTTCATAGGATTTATATCTATTTCGACTTTAATATTTTTATCATTAAAATAATGATCTTGTAATTCATGTAAATATCCTTTTATTGTATCAATATTTTTATATTTTATTATTATTTGAAAATGATAATTATTATTTATCTTAAAAGTATTTGATACAGATGGACCAAGTATTATATTATTTTGAATATTCTGTTTTAAAAATTTTGCAATTTTTATACTAGTAGAACTAGCTAACTGATAATCCTTTGATATTACTTTTATTAAACATAAATAATAATATGGTGGATAATTTAGTTTTTTTCTAATACTTAATTCTTCTTTATAAAAATTAATATAATCATTTTCTTTTGCATACTTTATTGCGTAATGATCTTTATTAAAAGTTTGAATTAAAACCTTACCCTGTTTTTCTCCTCTACCACTTCTTCCTGCTACTTGATTTAATAACTGAAAAGTATTTTCACTACTTCTAAAATCAGGAAAATTTAAACTAATATCAGCATTTAAAACTCCTACTAAAGTTACATTTGGAAAATCAAGACCTTTTGCAATCATTTGAGTTCCTATTAAAATATTATATTTTTGCTCTGAAAAATCTTTTATTATTTTTTCATGAGAATCTTTTTTAGTAGTTGTATCAATATCCATTCTAATAATCTTAGAATTTGTAAGTAATTTTTTAAGTTCTTCCTCTACTTTTTGAGTTCCAAGCCCAAAATCTTTTAATTCTTCATTACAATCAGGACAAGTTTTTGGTCTATTTGTAGCATATCCACAATAATGACACCTTAACATATTTGATGTTTTATGATAAGTAAGAGATATATCACAATTTGGACATTTAAAAGCATATCCACATGAAGTGCATGTTACAAATGAAGAATAACCTCTCCTATTTAAAAAGATTATTGCTTGTTCATTATTATCTAATACTTTATTTAATTCATTTAATAATACACTTGAAAAATAACTATTTGTTTTTTTAAACTCTTTATTCATATCAATAATTTCTATATTAGGATAAGAATTATTATATCTTTTTTCTAATGTTAACAATTGATAAACTCCTTTTTTAGCGCGTGCATAACTTTCTAAACTAGGAGTTGCACTTCCCAATATAAGTGGACAATTATGATACTTACATCTTTCTTTTGCTATATCTATAGCATTATATCTAGGATTATTTTCTTGTTTATAAGTATTAGAATGCTCCTCATCAATTATAATTACACCAATATTATCAAATGGTGCAAAAATAGCACTTCTCGCTCCTAAAACAATTCTTGCTTTATTTTCTTTTATTTTTCTCCATTCATCATACTTTTCACCATCTGATAAACCACTATGAAGAACTGCAATATCATTAAATTTACTAGTAAAACGTTTTATTATCTGAGGAGTTAATGATATCTCTGGAACAAGTAAAATAGCATTCTTGCCATCCTTTAAAACTTTATCAATAACTTCCATATAAATATTAGTTTTACCAGAACCTGTTACACCATGAATTAAATATGTAATATTTTCCATATTGTTAATTATTCTTTCATAAACATATCTTTGTTCTTCATTTAAAGTATACGTTTTTTCTTCTACTTTTTCTAAATTATAACGATATATTTCTTTTTCAAATGTAACAATTATATTTTTCTTTAATAAAGTTGCAACACTACTTTTAGAAACCTTTTCAAGTTCTGTTTTTTCTTTGAAATTCTCATCTTTTAAAAGATCTAATATTCTATTTTGCTGTTCATTAAATTTTTCTTTTGTTAAATCTATATCATTATTTAATCTTACATATTTTTTAGTTTTTGGTTTTAAATTAGTTTTTACTTTTGCTTTTAATGCCAAAGGAAGCATTGCTTGATAAGCAGTCATCAAAGTGCATAAAGTATTTTCTTTTATATAATTACCTAATTTTAATAATTCATCATTTAAAACAGGATAATCATCTATTATTTCAATAACTTCTTTTAGGTTTTCTTCATCACTTTTTCTTATATTTAATACAAAAGCTTCGAGAGTTTGTTTGCCAAAAGGCACTAGAACTCTTTTTCCAATTCGTATTTTATTTAAATCTTCATCTTTTTTTTTATATGTAAAGGTCTTATCAATAAAAACATGTGAAAGTTCTACTAAACAATCGCAAACCATTATTTCTCCCATAAGTTATTTTTATAAATACCATTTTTTATCATATTTTCAATTGCTTCAACTACTTCTTTTTTATCTTCTTTATATGTAACACCATACCATTTTGAATTTGTCTTTAAAACTTCAACTGTTGCTTTATTATTTTTTATTTTATCAAATACTACAGTAGGTATTAAATATTCTTCTTTATCATCATTTTTATAATTATCTAAGAATTTTTCAAAATCCTCTTCTAAATAATCAAAAAGATTTTTAGTAAAGCAAAATAAATTCATTGATACTAAAGTATCGTTACTTGTAATAAAACTTGGTGAGTTATCAAGTGGAGAAACTACTATTTGATCATTTATTTTTTCTACACTACTTTCAATAATATTAGTTAAATAATTATCTTTACTTTCACATACTCCTCTTTTTACTGAACCATTTTCAGTTAAAGTATTTTCTATTTTATATCCTACCATTGCATATTTTGCAGGCATTTCGTTGTTTGTTTCTTTTAGAAAATCACTTGCTACCTTAAATGCATCTTCTCCATAAAAATCATCTGCATTGATAATTGCAAAATTACCATCAACATAAGGTTTAGCTGCTAAAATAGCATGTGCAGTTCCCCAAGGTTTTGTTCTTTCAAAATGTTTAAATTTTTCAGGAATGGCAGTTGTTTTTTGAAAAGCATAACATACCTCTATTTGATTTTCTATTCTCTTTCCAACAGTTTCTTTAAATATTTCATAATTTTCTTCCTTAATAACAAAAACTATTTTATTAAAACCAGCCTTTTTAGCATCATATATTGAATAATCAATAATAAATTCATTATTTGGACCAACTGGTTCAATTTGTTTTAAACCTCCAAAACGACTCCCCATTCCAGCGGCAAGTATTACTAATGTTAAATCTTTATTCATTTTATATCCTCCTAACACTTTTATGATTTTTTAATAATTTTTTAATACCTATTTCTTTACTAAAAGCAACAGTAATAATAGTTTTATTTACCTCTATTACTACTCCTACTCCATAGGTATCATGCATAACTTTATCTCCATAACTATATTCTTGATTTTCTTCATAAATATTTTTTTCTTTTTTTATTATCACTTTTTGTTCTTCTTGTGGTTTATCTATTAAATCTTCATCTATTTCATTAACAAAACGACTTAGAACGCTTATTTGTTCTTGACCATAAAGCATTCTTTTTTTTGTAGAAGTTATATATAGTTTTTTCTTTGCTCTTGTTAATGCCACATACATAAGACGTCTTTCTTCTTCAAGTTCATCTTTTGAATAAGAATTCTTATGTGGGAATAACCCTTCTTCTAAACCTGCAATAAAAACATATGGGAATTCTAATCCTTTAACTGCGTGAACTGTCATTAAAGTTAAGCGATTTGGATCATCTTTATATTCTTCTATATCACTTACTAAACTAACTTCCATTAAAAATTCTTCTAGTGAAATAATTCCTTCTTTTTCTTCAAAAGTTTTAGTTACAGATTTAAATTCTTCTAAGTTTTCTAAACGAATATCAGCTTCTAGGGTATGCGCTTCTTCTAAAGATTTTCTCATTCCTGTTTTATCTAAAACTATATCAATAAATTCAGTTAAGGAAACATTTTCCTTTAATTTTGTTAATTCTTCAATAATGTTTTTAAATTCCAAAGGCTTTCCTTCACTTATTGCTTCAAATAAACTTGTGTTATTTAAATCTGCAACTGTTTGTAAATTTTCTATAGCTTTTAGACCAATTCCCCTTTTTGGTTCATTTATTACTCTAAGTAAACTTACATCATCTTTTTTATTATGAATTAAACGAAGATATGCAAGTAAATCTTTAATTTCTTTTCTTTGATAGAAATAAAAACTTCCTATTATTCTAAATGGAATATTTTGTTTTAATAATTCTTGTTCAAAAACACGTGATTGTGCATTAGTTCTATAAAGAACTGCAATATCTTTTAAAGGAATACCATTATTTATTAACTCTTTTGTTTTCCTGATAATATAAAATACTTCATCAATTTCATCATGCGCTTTATAAAAAGTTATTTTATCTCCTTCTTCATTATCACTCCATAAAGTTTTATCAGTTCTCATTTCATTGTTTTTTATAACAGAGTTTGCAGCATTTAAAATCGTTTTGGTAGAACGATAATTTTGTTCTAATTTTATTACTTTGCAATCTTTGTAATCTTTTTCAAAGTTTAAAATGTTTTTGTAATTTGCCCCTCTAAAACTATAAATTGATTGTGAATCATCTCCTACTACGCAAATGTTCTTATGTTTTTCACTTATCATTTTAGTAAGTAAATATTGCGCATGATTGGTATCTTGATATTCATCTATTAAAATATACTTATATTTATCTTGATAGTATTCTAAAACTTCTTTATTTTGTTTAAATAATTTTATAGGTAAAATAAGTAAGTCATCAAAGTCTACTGAGTTATTTTTAAATAAAATATCTTGATATTTTTGATATACTTTAGCGCATACATCATCTTCTTCGCAATATGACATTTTTTTGTATTCTTCTGGTGAAATAAATTCACTTTTATTATTTGATATTTTATTTCTTATCATATACGGAGAAAACATTTTAGAATCAATATTTAAATCTTTTAGTATTTTTCTAATTAACGTTAATGAATCTTCACTATCCATGATTACTATATTGTTTGTAAAACCTAATTTTTCATAGTTTTCTCTTAATATTTTTAATCCAAATGAGTGAAATGTTGTCGCAAGTAAATTTGTTTTACCAATCATTTTGTTTATTCTTGTTTTCATTTCACCTGCTGCTTTATTTGTAAATGTTATTGCTAAGATGTTTCTTGGATCTATATTATATTCATTTATTAAATAAGCAATTCTCGTAGTTAAAACCTTGGTTTTTCCAGAACCAGCTCCCGCAAGGACTAGAAGTGGTCCATCTTTATGAGTAATTGCCTTTATTTGCATTTCATTTAAATTATCTAGCATTGTATCACATCCTTGTTTTAATTATACAAAAAAAAGATAGATTTTTCTATCTTTTATATATATTTTATATATTATTATTGTGGATAACCTGTTGTTATGGTTACTATTTTACTACCATAACTTGGAACAGTTCCTGTTATAAATGGTGTTCCTGCTGTTCCTTTTATAACATTAGTCCAATCAAATGTTTTTCCTGAATTATTATATATAGTTGTTAAATTTGGATTTTCTACATATGTTTTTCCATCTGACGTAGACGTGCTGTCTAATGATCTAAATGCAGACTTTCCTATTCCTGTCGATGCTGTAAGATTAGAGTTTTCCCAAATTACTACATAACTTAGGTTGTTATATGTAAATGCAAGGTCTCCGATGGTTGTGACGCTATTGGGAATGACTACACTTGTGAGGTTGTTACCACGAAATGCATTGTTTCCTATTGTTTCTACGCTATTCCCTATTACTACACTTGTGAGGTTGTTCCAAGAAAATGCACCTTGTTCGATGGTTGTGACACTATCAGGGATAGTTACACTTGTAAGGTTGTTATTTTTAAATGCATTGTTTCCTATTGATGTGACACTATTGGGAATGACTACACTTGTGAGGTTGTTATCATTAAATACAGAGTCTCCGATGGTTGTGACACTATCTGGGATTACTACACTTGTAAGGTTGTTATGAGAAAATGCATCGTTTCCGATGGTTGTGACACTGTCTGGGATTACTACACTTGTGAGGTTGTTATCTTGAAATGCACTATTTCCGATGGTTGTGACACTATCAGGAATTATTGGATTCTTATTTGCTCCGCCATAACTAACTATTTCTGTATAATCAATTTCCGCTATTCCATCACTGTTGGTATCTTTTCTTCCATATATAAATGCTGTTTCATCCGATAATTTATTGTCATTAAATGCACCGTATCCGATGGTTGTAACACTATTAGGAATAGTTATACTTGTGAGGTTGTTATTATAAAATGCTTGTTCTCCGATGGTTGTAACTGTATATAATTCTTCACTCATAGTTAGTTCCACCATTCCAGTATCTTTTAACATAGAACCAGCCAAACCAGACATTGAGGAATCAGAAAATATTAATTCTAATGTTAAACCATATACTTCTCCACCATTACATAATGTAGTTGCACTTGTTTCATCTAATCCACCTTGATCTGACATCCAAACATCAATACATTTACTTATTGCATCAGTTGTTGGTTCTTCTACTAATGTATATGATGAAATAGGAAGTTTGTCTGGTATTACTACATCTGTTCCGCATGATGTATCATATACTCCTAATATTGCAGTATTTGTAGTTTCATCAAGTGTTGCACTAAAGCATGTTTCTGGTGTATTATATCGGACATTATATCCATGACTATTTATATTAATTCTAAATTTATATTGATTCTTTGTAGAACTAGTCCAATTTGATGCATCAACATTATAATCTATCCATGCTCTTAATCTATAGTTTGTTGTTACACTTTTTATATTTGATTTATGATTATGACTTGTATAATATAACATTTTATTGTTTTCATTATTTGTTGATGTTCCTAAGTTTTCTATTAATAATGGTTCCACTACTGATTTATTTGCACTTCTATTTTCTAAGTATACTTTTATTTGATCATTAGATAACTGTGTATATCCAGAATCTACAGAAAGAACTTCTAATTCTATTTCATAGTATACAGGTGTATCTACATCATATACACTATCTAAGTTTGTTGTAACTGAAAAATCAAAGTATTTATCTAATACTTTACCTTCTACATCTCCCAT
>JAZNOG010000027.1:0-14916 GCA_045580645.1 Bacilli bacterium | reverse complement strand
TCCCATTGTAATTGTTTTACATAGTTTTTAGGTGTTTCTGTTTCAATATAATCATTTATACTTGAATCTAATTCTCTCTCAGACATCTTAGCACCTCCACTAATAACATTATAACAAAAAAGTTCCTATTTGTCAGTATCATACACATAAAAAAAGAAATTTTAAAATACATTTTCTTAGGTTTTATATCTTTGACAAAATTAATGAAAAAACATAACTTTTCATTAGATTTGTCAAAAAATATTAACTTATTTTAAATTTATGCACCTAAAAGTGTACCTAAAATTACTTAATAGGTCTAAAATCCTTTAATATAAACAAAAATGGAGCCTTTCGGCTCCTTCAGGGGGTTTTGGTTGAATACCGCTCTTTACACGAACCGTAAAAAGCAGTGCGGGTTTTCTACCACGCAATTTAATGATAATATAATATCCATTAATTGTCAATTAAGGTTTACATTTTTTTATAACTTTATTTTTTACTTTACACTAATCATTGTTAATTCCATCAATTATCATCTTTTTAAGTTTTAAATTTTCTTTTTCTTCACTTTCTAAAAATTCTAATGAATCTGCTTTTGCTTGAAGTAATATTTTATAATCTTCTTTTACATCTGCAATCTTAAAAGTCATATCTCCGCTTTGTTTAGTTCCAAATAAATCTCCATGTCCTCTTAATCTAAAGTCTTCTTCACTTATTTCAAAACCATCATTTGTTTTTTCCATAACTTTTAATCTTTCTGCATCATTATCACTTATTAAAACACAATAAGAATCAAGTTCATTTCTTCCTACTCTACCTCTTAATTGATGAAGTGTAGAAAGTCCAAATCTATTAGCGTCAAATATAACCATCATTGTAGTATTAGGCACATCTACTCCAACTTCTACAATAGTAGTGCTTATTAATATTTGAACTTTATTATTTACAAAATTATTCATTATTTTATCTTTATCACCTTGATTTAATTTACCATGAATAACTCCAATATTATACTTCTTTCCAAAAGCTAGTTCCATCTTATCTTTAAGTTCATGAACATTAGTTAAATCTAAATTTTCAGACTCTTCTATTAAAGGAGAAATAACATATATTTGATGGTTTTCTTCAAGCTGTTCATACATCATCTTTAATACATCTTTCATTTCATTATTACTTCTTAAATAAGTCTTAATAGGTTTTCTACCCTTTGGCATACTTTTAATAGTAGATATATCCATATCTCCATATATTGTTAAAGCATAAGTTCTTGGTATAGGTGTTGCACTCATATATAAAACATCAGGCATATTTCCTTTATTTTTTAAATTAGTTCTTTGTAAAACCCCAAAACGATGTTGTTCGTCTGTTACTACTAAACCTAAATTTTTATATTCTACATCATCTTGTATTAAAGCATGAGTTCCTACAACTATGTCAATAGATCCTTCCTTAAGTTCTTTATGAATTCTATCTTTTTCCTTTTTAGGAAGAGAACCTACTAAAAGTTCTACTTTTACATTAACATCTTTTAATATATTTTTTAAAGTATTAAAATGTTGAACTGCTAAAATCTCAGTTGGAACCATAAGTGCTCCTTGATAACCACTTAAGAAATTTGCATACATTGCTAATATTGAAATAATAGTTTTTCCACTTCCAACATCACCTTGAAGTAATCTATTCATTCTTTTAGAACTTTTTAAATCTTTTAATATTTCTTCTAAAACTTTATTTTGATCAACTGTAAGTTCAAAAGGTAATTTATTTATTAAAGAATTAAAATTTTCTATATCATACTCTTTCTTTAATCCATTTTTAATATTTTTATTTTGTAACTTTAAATAATTTATCTTAGTCATAAATAAAAATAATTCTTCATATTTTAATCTTAATATAGCTTGTTTTAGTTTTTCCTTTGTTGAAGGATTATGCACTATATTTAAAGCTGTCTTCTTATTTAAAAAATCATATTTTATAGTTAAATATTTAGGTATAAAATCTGGAATATCTTTTCCATATTGCATTAAAGCAGTATTTATAAATGTTCCTATGTTTTTACTAGTTAAACCAGCAGTTCCATGATATACACTTTCTATTTTTTCTCCTTTTGGTAATAATTCTAATCTTATTTCAGAAGCCAAAATAATATTTTTACTTTTTTCATATTTACCAAAAACTGTAACAGGTGAACCTACTGTTAAATGACTTTTTAAAAAAGCTCTATTAAAGATAGAAACCCCTACTACCATACCGTCACTTGTAACCACTCTTAAATTCATTTTATTTAAATTGCCTTTTAATCTAACTAAAATAGGAGTAGAATCTAGTTTGCCATCTATTATTACTTTATCCCCTTCATTTGCTTCTTTTAAATCCGTTCTTTTAATAAAATCATATCTATATGGATAATGTGATACTAAATCTACCACATTATTAATATTTAACTTTTTAAGTAGCATGCTTGCTTTAGGTCCAACACCCTTAACATCTGTAATGTTAAACATAATAAAGCCTCCTTCACCTCACATATTATAGCATATTTTGACATTTTTTTGAAGAAAAAGTTTCTCTAATTTTTGTATTTTTTTCATTGTTGTTAAATATTTAGTTAATTATATATAAGTTCCAGTTTTTTCTATATTTTTTTGTAAAAAAATGTTGACTTTTATAGTATTTTTGATTATTATATAAATCACCAATTCGGAATTAGGCGAATTGGATGCTAGTATCACACTAGCCAACCCCTTTTTATTCTTTTTATTGAAGTCGTCCTTCAGGGGGTGCGACTTCTCTTTTTTTTTATTAAAAAAGAAAGGCCATTTTATATTTTTGGTCTTTCTTTTATTTTATTCTTTTATGTTTTCTAAAGATTCAAATGTCTCAATTGCATTTTCTTTGTTTTTATCTAATAATTCTTCATTAGAACGATATCTATTTTCTCTTTTAAATATTTCATCAAATTCATCAAAATTTGCTTTACTATCTAAACTAAATTCTTTGGTTTCTGGATTATATCTAAATAATGGGAAATATCCTGTTTCTACCACTAATTTTTCTTCTTTAATTGAATCTTTCATACCCGTTTTAATACCATGTGCAATACATGGTGAATATGCGATAACAATAGATGGTCCATCATAATTATTTGCTTCAATTAATGTTTTTATTGCTTGATTGTAATTCGCACCAAGTGAGATAGTTCCAACATATACATGAGGATAAGTCATTGCTATTTTTGCTAAGTTCTTTTTAGCGGTTTGTTTTCCAGAACTTGCAAATTTCGCAACTGCTCCAGGTCTTGTTGATTTTGATGCTTGTCCTCCGGTATTAGAATATACTTCTGTATCTAATACTAATATATTAACATTTTCATTATTTGCAAGAACGTGATCTATACCCCCAAAACCTATATCATAAGCCCATCCATCTCCACCAACTAACCAAATATTTTTTTCTTTTATATATTTTTTAAGTGGAATTAGTTCTTTTATTTCATCATAATCTAATTCTTCATAAACTTTAATAGATGTTTCATTTGAATAATTATTTAAATAAAGTTTGAATAATTCTTTATTTTTTTCACTTGCTTTATCTATATTATCTTTCATTATTCTTTTTATTTTATCTTTCATTACATTTTCTGCTACTTTAATACCAAAACCAAATTCTGCATTATCTTCAAATAATGAATTTGCCCATGGAGCTTCCCAAGGGGTGTTAGGAAGACTTGCACCATATATTGAAGAACAGCCTGTGGCATTTGCAATCATTAAGTTATCTTTAAATAATTGACTAAGTAATTTTAAATATGGAGTTTCACCACATCCAGCACATGCACCATGGAATGAAAAACATGGTTTAACAAATTGACTCCCCTTTACAGTATTTATACTTAGAACTTTCTTTTCAGTTACTTTTTCTAAATATTCATGTTTTTTTATTTCTTTATCCTTAGTCTTATCAATATTTTCCATAGTAATAGCTTTAGTAGGACAAACCCCAGCACATAATGAACAACCTGTGCAATCAAGTGGTGATATCCCTACTGTAAACATTAAATTTTTATCCTTTATCTTAGCATCTTTTAAATCCTCTAAAACTTCTTTTGGAGCATTTTTAACTTCTTCTTCATCTAGTAAATATGGGCGAATAACAGCATGTGGACATACAAATGAACATAAATTACATGAAATACACTTTTCTTTATCATAACAAGGGGTTACAGGACTTATTCCTCTTTTTTCTAATTTAGAAAGTCCACCTTCATATACACCATCTTCATGTCCTAAAAAGTCACTTACTTTTAATTCATTCCCTTTTCCATGATCTAAGTATGAAAAAATACTATTTTCTATTTTTTCTTTTTCTCTATTACTAGAAAGACTTGAAACATCAACTTTTTCTAAAGTTGTAATAGCATCATTTAAAGCATTAATATTACTATTAACAACTTCTTCCCCTTTTCTAGAGAAATTCTTAATTATATTATTTATAATAAGTTCTTTTGACTTATCTTTATCTATATAAGATGTTAAATGTAAAATAACTGCTTCCATAATCATACTTATTTTATTTGGTATATTATTTTTTAGTGCAATTTTTGAAGCATTAACTATATAAAAGTTAATATTTTTATCTTGCAATATTTTTATAACCTCTTTAGGTAAATCAAGGTTTTCTTTGTCATGTTCTGTATTTAAAATAAATATTCCATTTTCTTTAATACCTTTTAGAACATCATATTTATTTAAATATGTATCTTTTGAGCAAACAATTACTCTAGGATTTTCTACATAATATGTGCTTTTAATTGGGTTATCTCCTAAACGCAAATGACATTTAGTTACTCCACCAGATTTTTTTGAATCATATTCAAAATATCCTTGAACATATTTTTCTGTATTATTACCTATTATAGTTAAAATATCTTTAGAAGTTGTAACCATTCCATCAGAACCATAACCATAAATTAGTAGTTCTTCATAATCTTTATTAAAAATAGTTTTTGTTTTGTCTAAACTTAAATTTGTTACATCATCTATTATACCAACGGTAAAATTATTAGGATTAATAGTATTTAAATGATTGTAAATTGCTTCAATATCATTTAAATTTGTGTCTTTGCTAGATAAACCATATCTACCTCCAATGATGTTTATATTTAAGTTTTCTTTTTTTATTACTTCACAAACATCTAAATATAAAGGTTCTCCATTTGCACCTGGTTCTTTTGTTCTATCTAGAACGGCAATATTTTTAACGGTTTTTGGTAAAACGTTAAGTAAATATTTAGAAGAAAATGGTCTATATAAATGAACTTCAATAAGTCCAATTTTATCATTTGTTTTATCAATAAATTCTTTAATAGTTTCACAAACTGAACCCATAGCAATAATAATATTTGTTGCATCTTCTTTTCCATAGTAATTAAAAGGTGCATAATTAGTGCCCATTATTTTGTTGATTTCATTCATATAATAATTAACAATATCGGGCATAGCATCATAATATTTGTTTCTTGCTTCAACACTTTGGAAATATATTTGATCTCCTTGGTTAGTGCCACGAGTAGTAGGATTATCTATATTCATTGATCTGTTTCTAAAATCATTGATTGCATCAAAATCAATTAACTTTTTAATTTCTTCATTATCTATAACATTCACTTTATTGTATTCATGACTTGTTCTAAAACCATCAAAAAAGTTAATAAATGGAACTTTTCCTTTTAAAGTAGAAAGGTGTGCAATATGTGTCATAGCCATAATTTGTTCTACACTACTAGAAGATAAAATTGCAAATCCAGTAGGTCTTGTCGCATAAATATCACTATGATCACCCATGATAGATAAAGCATGTGTTGCAATTGTTCTTGCTGCAACATTTATAACGCATGGCAAAAGTTCTCCTGCTATTTTATACATATTTGGTATCATAAGAAGTAATCCTTGACTTGCTGTATATGTGCTAGATAAAACACCATTTTGAAGCATACCATGAACCATACCTATTGCACCTGCTTCACTTTGCATTTCGACAACCTTTACTTTATCACCAAAAAAATTAAGTTTTCCTTGTGCTCTATACTCATCAATATGCTCTGCCATTGCTGAAGAAGGCGTAATTGGATAAATACCTGCTGCTTCAGTCCACATATAAGATGCTAAGGCACATGCAGTATTTCCATCTAATATTTCTTTTTTCATACAAATCACCTCATCTATTTAATTATACAATAAATTTAGACAAAAAAATACATCAAGTTAAAAATTACCAAAACAAAACTAGAGTTTACATATATATGCTTCTCTAGTTTCTTTTTTAAGTTCCTGTTATGGTCGGAATCACCAGCTTTTTTATTTATTATAAAATATAAAAACATTCTATAATAATATTAATTATTTTTAAATTAATCTATCAAAACCAAACTATTATATTCAACACATTTTTCTTCTAATAATTTAAAATCACAACATCTATCAGCAATTTCTTTTTTTAAATTACCACTTACATAGTTAATATACAATGTTTTAGATTTTTTGTATAACTGTTCATCATGACGATTTAACCAATATATTTGTTATTTTAGTAATTTTTGATATTTTTTCTCTTTTTTAGTTAAACATTCTTTATTTAAATCTAAAACTATAATATTTGAATCATCAACAGGTAACATATTATTAAAATTAATTGCACCAAGTTTACCACTATCTAATCTTAAGAAATCAATTGTATTCTTCATTTTTAAATGTTTTGGTTTTGGACTAGAAAGTGGCGCAAAGTATTTACAATTGTCAACCTGAAATAACACCCCAACAAAAGGTCTTAATTTCTTATCATTATAATTATAAGGCACTCTATTATCAAATTTACGTAAGTAATCACAGTAATCACTGTCTAATCTAACCAATTTCAATTCATTATTCATAGAATGTCACCTCATAATTTATAGTTAAATTTAAAACTAGAGTGTGCTCTCTAGTTTCTTTTTTAAGTTCCTGTTATGGTCGGAATCACCGCTTTTTTAAGTTCCTGTTATGGTCGGAATCACCGCTTTTTTAAGTTCCTGTTATGGTCGGAATCACCAGCTTTTTTCTATGCTATTAATAGCAATATATTATATGCTAAAATAACACAACATAATCACTTATGTGCTTATGATTATACCACTATTTTGTTCGTTAGTCAATTAAATCCTACAAATTTGCGTTTCTAGTTCGGACAATTTTTAGTTTCATATACTAAAGTATTATTTTCATCTGTGCACGAAATACAAACATTATACTTAAACTCATTATTTCCTTCTTTTTCAATACTCATATATTTAACTTTACAAATATCAAGTTCAATATCTGGATTGATATCTAATACTTCTTTTATCTTTTTATCAGTTTTAAATTCATATTTAGAAATACTAGGATTATTCTCACATGTTTCACCAGTTAATTCATCAGGAACGCAATAAGTATTCCATAAATCTTCTAAATAATCAATATTGTATAATTCCAAATTAGTTTTAACAACATCTTCAATAGAAGTCCATTTTTTATTTTTACTAACATTTAGTATATCCATCATATTTGGTAAGACAACCAAGCTTATTATTGCAATAATTACAATAACTAATAATAATTCTACTAATGTAAATCCTTTTTTATTCATTAAAATCACCTAACTTCTCTTTTAATTTGTTTTCATCCCAAATAGTTATTCCTAAATCTTTTGCTTTTTCATATTTACTACCTGGAGAATCTCCTACTATTACAACATTTGTTTTTGAACTTACTGAATCAATAATTTTACCACCCTTCATTGAAATAACTTCTTTTATTTTATCCCTAGATGCAAATGAAATTGTTCCAGTAATAACAAATTTTTTGTCAGTAAAATTTTCATCTTTTTCTATTTGTTTTCCTAAATAATTCATATTTAATCCAAGTTCTTTTAAATTATTTATAAGTTTTAAAACTTCTTCATTTGAGAAAAACTGGACTATACTTTTGGCCATAACTCTTCCAATATCACGTATTTCCACTAAATCTTCATATTTTGCATTAATTACTTTATCAATATCAGGATAATTTCTAGCCAAAATTAAAGCATTTTTTTCTCCAAAATGTCTTATTCCTAAAGCAAATAATAATTTTTCAAGTGAATTTTCTTTTGATTTTTCAATTGCATCAAGTAAATTATTTATTGATTTTTCTCCAAAACCTTCTAGTTCCATAAGTTCTTGTTTTTTATCTTTTAATTTATAAATGCTTGAAATGTCTTTTAAGTAACCAAAATTATAAAAATCTTCGCAAATTCTTTCTCCTAATCCATCAATATTCATTGCTTTACGACTTGCAAAGTGGCTTAGTTTTTCTATGTTTCTGGCATCACAAAATTCATTTAAACAATAATGACTTGCTTCTTCATCTTTTCTTATTAGTTTGCTTCCGCATACTGGACAGTTTTCGATCATTTTGAACTCATCAAGTTCTGTTACTCTACGAGAAAAATCTACTTTAACAACTTCTGGTATAACATCTCCTGCTTTTCTTAAATAAACAATATCACCTATTCTAATATCTTTTTCTAAAATGAAATCTTCATTATGTAGGGTTGCTCTTGTAATAGTAGAACCTGCTACTTTAACTGGTTCTAAAATAGCATTTGGTGTTATTCTACCAGTTCTTCCCACGGTAAAGATTATATCTTTTAATCTAGTAGTAACTTCTTCTGGTGGGAACTTATATGCTGTTGCCCACTTTGGATATTTCGCAGTATACCCAAGTTTTTCTTGCAGGCTAATACTGTCTACTTTTATAACAATACCATCTATATCATATGGAAGTGTGCTTCTTAATTCAGTTATTTCATTCACAAATTCAATTACTTCATTTATATTTGAACAAACTCTTCTTTTTTGGTTAACTCTAAAACCTTGTTCTTCAAAAAAGGTTAAAACATCAGAATGTTTATATATGTCATAATCTATTGGATTAGGCAAATGATAGATAAAACAATTAAGTTTTCTAGATGCTGCAACTTTAGAATCTAATTGTCTAACAGAACCACTTGCTAAATTACGACAATTTTGAAATAGCTCAAGTCCATCTTTTCTTCTTTCTTCATTTATTCTATAAAACTCTTTTTTATCAATATATATTTCTCCGCGAACATCAATAGATATTTTATCTTTAAGTTTTAAAGGAACAGTGGAAATAGTCAAAACATTACTAGTAATATCTTCTCCTATTTTACCATCTCCTCTAGTTACACCTTGTTTAAAAACTCCATCTTGGTATATTAAACTAATTGCAAGACCATCTATTTTAAGTTCACATACATATGTAGGAATAACTCCTTCTTTTTTTATTCTTTCATCAAACTTAATGATTTCTTCTTCATTAAATACATTACCTAATGATAACATTGGAAGTTTATGTTCTACTTTTTCAAAAGAAGATAAAACAGTTCCTCCAACTTTCCTAGTAGGTGAATCTTCTGTTATAAGTTCTGGATATAAACTTTCTAGTTTTATTAATTCTTGCATAAGTCTATCATACTCTGCATCACTTACAGTAGGTTTATCTAAAACATAATATTCATGTCCATATTTATTTAATAAATCTCTTAATTCTTTAACTCTTTCTTCTGGCATATTTATCCTCCATCTTATGATTTAATTATAAGTTAAAAATAGTATTTTGTCTAGATTACAATATTAATAATATTAAGTACAAAATTAAAAACTTGCATAAAAATACAATCATATTTTATACAAGTTTAAATAATTATTTTTAATTCATATTTTCATGAACTATATATGGATTGTTAATTGTCCCCTTTCCTCTTTCAATAGTCACTCCATATTTTAATGATATTGCAGGTCTTACTCCTATTTTAATTCCATTATAATTAATAGCTATTCCATCTAACATATCATATCCTATAACAATATATCCATTATTTACACTGATGTATGACGGAGACATAGTCCACCAAAATGTATCACCATTTTGACCATTATTATATAAATAATTTTCATCATTTCCTAACCACCATACATATCCTGCAAGCATTGCTTCATCTGCGGTTATTAGTCCAGCAGAATGAAGAAGATTTCCATTTCCATTGGAAGATAATTTGGTAAATCTATCAGAAGGATTTTCGCATATTATACTTGGTTTTCCATTTAATATTCTTGTAAAAGAACCAAATTGTAATTTCATAGTCACATCACTAGTGTCTGGTTCATATATATTGTTCGTATGTTGCCAGCCTCCTGGTTCTCCAATGCTTCTATCATTGCACCAAACTGTGTCTTCTAAATATGAATCATAATTTGTCATATTAGTGCTATACCAGCTTTCTACTTTTTGATGCACTAATGATTTATTTTTGTTTGTAGAACCAGTTTTATATACTCTTTCTAATAGTTTTTCAATTGAAGCATCTTGATTTAATGTAATATAATACAAATTTGTATTAGTTGCTCTTGCCATATAATAGTATCTTACCGAAGGACATGATGCGCTGGTAGTTGAACATGTATAATGATAATTTGATAGTATTTCTGCATAATCTTTAAAAGCTGTTGATGATGTTGAATCATATGTTGGTGTTATTGTATCTATTAAAGTATAAACCCCATTTTCATATTCTACATCTTTTCCAAATACTGTTCCTGCAGTTATTTTTGTTGGTTTAACATAAGTTAGACTAGTTGTTACATCCGGAAAACTATATCCAATATATTCAATGCTCCCTATACTTGAATAATATCTTACTGCTTCAGTATAAGTTTCAGCTCCTATATTGTTACAAGAACCATCTTCTTTTAACTCACCATTAAATATTAATTTGGTTCCACCTGTTTCAGTTGTTCTAACAATTTTCCAACAATAGTTTGCAAATACAACGTTATTATTATCTACATTTCCTCTATAAAAGTGGACAGGATATTCATCGTTTGCAGTAGAAGATAATGTGTAAACTCCTTTACCATTTGTATCAGATGAAACAGCACTATAATTTATGTTATTAGCTACATCTGTTCCTAAAGTCTGATTTTGAACTATTTTAAATAGTTTATATTCTGCTGCTTCTACGTGGACACTATATTCGTATGTGCCACCACCTATTACTAGACTTTGACTTCCGTCCTCTTCAGTAACTATATCACTAGTAGTAGAACTCCACATTCTTAAGCGATATGTCTTTGATTTTAAAGTATTTATATCTTCATTATTCCAGTTAAAACTACTTGTTAGTAATGTTTTAGAATAATCTAAATCATGATCAATAAAATCACTAAGTAATGTAGGTTCCATTAGTTCTATTTCATTTCCTTCATCAACTTCAGTTAAATAAGCATATATCTCATTTTCCTTTAAAGTGTTAGTGTCTTTACCTGTCATATATATACGATAACTCATTTCGTATTCTATACTACTAGAAGCTTTAATAGTAAATTCAAAATAATTGTTTTGTATCTTACCTTCTTGCGTGGATAAACCAAAACTATCACTTATTAAGGCTTCTGGGGGTTCTTCATAAGTAAGAGATATAATTGGAGTTTTTGATATTATATTAGTTAAACCTTCAAGATTTATATTGAATAAAGCATAACTTGATAGTCCAAACATAAATAATAGACTTATAATAATCAAAATTATAGTAAAAATAATAGATTTTATGTTTTTTTCTTGCTTAATATTTTTTTCTTTTGTTATATTTTTTTCGGGTTTAATAGTTTTACTAGGTTTATTTATTTCGTTTGTTTTTATAGTTTTTGTATTCTTAATAGTTTTTTCAGTTTTTGTAGGTTTACTAGTTTTTATAGTTTTTGTAGTTGTTTTAGTTTTGGAAGGTATTTTTTTATTATCAACTTTATTAGTTTTAACTTCTTTTTTTATTTTATTAGACTCAGTAACTTTTGTGGTCTTATTTTTGTTATCTGATTTAATGTTTTTTTTCTTATTATCTGTTTTATTAGTCTCAACGACTTTTTTATATTTATTAGTTTTTTTTATTTCCTTATTTTTTATATCTTCCATAGTATCCCTACTTTTAAATTCTATCATAAGTTTAACACACTTTTTTTGATTTAACAATAAATATTATAAAAATATTGTTTTTTTTGTCATTAATATACAAAAAAAACTTAGTAAAAACTAAGTTATAAAATTTCTATTTCTTCAATTAAATCAAGTTGTTCCATTAATGTATTTCTTATTTTCTTTTTATATATACGTATACTTTTATTTAAAGCATCTTTTTGATTTTCTATTTTTTGTGCTTTTAATAAAGCATCATTTACTATACGACTAGCATTATCTTTAGCTTCTTTTATAATTAAGTCAGCTTCTTTTTCTGCCAAGTAGGAAGGATTGGAAAATCTATTATTTAAAGATAAAAGTCTTTTATACTCATCTATTTCATTATTTAATCTTACAATCTCTTCTTTTTGACTTTTTATTGTATATATATTATCTTCGGTTTTTTTAATAACATAATCAACAAATTCATTAACTTCTTTTTTATCATAACCTAAATGTTGTTCATTAAAGTTATTCATTTAAACCACCTACTTATCTACCAATCATATTCTTCTTCTTTTTTATTTTTCGGAGTTTTTTCTTCTACTCCCATTTTTCCTTCTACATTTACATTATTAGGAGTGCATAAGAATATTCCATTTCCTAACTTTTGTAGTTCTCCACGTAGTGCATATACTGCTCCAGATAGGAAATCTACTATTCTTTTAGCTTGTTCTGGCGTTACTCTTTTAAGATTTACAACAACAGAATTTCTTGCTTTAAGATAATCTGCAATTTGTTGTGATTCAGAGTATGCACGAGGTTCAAGCAAAATCATTTTAGAACCACCACCAGTAGATTCCTTAAAAGTATCTCTAGTAGTTTCATAATATTCATCTTCATTAGAAGGTCTTGTTTCCACGATATCTTCTCCAATTATTTTTTTAATTTTTTCAAAAGCCATATTTATTCCTCCTTTTAAGGCGTTCCTGTTGTTATGGTTACTATTTTATCATCATAACTTGGAACAGTTCCTTCTATAAATGGTGTTCCTGCTGTTCCTGTAATAGCAGCATTAAAGTCAAATGCTTTTCCCGAGTTATTGTATATTATTGTTAAATTTGGATTAGATGGATTAGATGTATTATAGGTTAAGAATGCACTAGTCTTTATTCCTGTTGTTTCTGTTAAATTAGAGTTTGCTCCAATTACTACATAACTTAGGTTGTTATCTTCAAATGCACCTTCTCCTATTGTTGTGACACTATCGGGGATGACTACACTTGTGAGGTTGTTATCATTAAATGCAAGTGCTCCGATGGTTGTGACACTATTACCTAGGGTTAAACTTGTGAGGTTGTTATGTGCAAATGCATCGTTTCCGATGATTGTGACACTATCAGGAATTGTTACATTTGTGAGGTTGCTATGTTCAAATGCATAGTCTCCGATTGTTGTAACACTATCGGGGATGGTTACACTTGTGAGGTCGGTATAATAAAATGCGTAGTTTCCGATGGTTTTGACACTATTTGGGATGATTGTATTCTTACAACCTAATAATAATTTGTTTGTTGCAGTTTCTATAATTGCATTTGAATTATTCCTGCTATCATATTTTTTGTTATTACTATCAACTATAATACTTGTGAGGTTGTTACCCCAAAATGCACCATCTCCCATTGTTGTGACACCATTAGGAATGAATACACTTGTGAGGTTGTTATTATAAAATGCAGAGGTTCCGATGCTTGTTACACTATCTGGTAGGACAACACTTGTGAGGTTGTTATTTTGAAATGCATATGATCCGATGGTTGTGACAACATATTGCTCTTCACTCATAGTTTGTTCAACCATTCCTGTGTTTGCTAATAAAGAACCATGTTCTAGCGCACTTGATGGGTCAGAAAAAAACGTTTCAAGTGTGAGGCTATTCACTTCTCCACCATTACATAATGTAGTAGCAAATTCTTCTGATATGACTTCTTTATATGCAATTATACAATTACTTATTGCTTCTTGTGTGGGGTTTTCAACCAAAGAATATGTTACCATATGCACTCTGTTTGGTATTACTACATCTGTTCCACATGATACCGCATCATATCCATTTATTGTAGCAGTCATAGTTGCATCATCAAATGTTGCTCCAAAACATGTTTCAGGTGTCTCATTTGTTTCAACACTAACTGTCCATGCAAATGTTCCACCACTTATATTTATACTTTGACTACCATCATCTTCAATTGTTGTATCTACATTATCTATTGTAGGCCATAATCTTAATCTATATGTTCTTTCTATTCTGTTTATAGAATCAGCAAAATCAAAATTATCACCAAAAATATAAATTGAATTATCATGTTTTGAATAAGAATTTAACTCTGAAAGTTTTACAGGTCCTACATATGCTGTTTCTACTCCATCTACAACTTCAGTTAAATATAAATAAATATTTTCTTTACTTAAGGTATTACCAGTTTCTTCAGTTAAATATATTATATAAGGCATATAATAATCAATAGGACTAGTTCCAGTAATAGTAAATTCAAAATAATTACTTAATCTTTTTCCTTCTTCCATATTATAACTTAAACCATTTACTTCTAATTCAGTTGGTGGTTCTTCGTAAGTTAATGAGATATTAGGTGCTTTACTTATTATATTACTTTGTCCTGTTAAATTTATACTAAATGCTGCATAACTTATTAAACCTATGCCTAGTAAAGCACATATTACTATTAATAAAATAGTGGTTAATTGTAGTTTTCCTATCTTATTTATTTTTTCTTTCATAGTATCCCTCTATTTTCTATTTATAACATAATTTTATCACAAATATTTATTATTGACAATAAAATAAAAAAAGAAATTACATTAATTTGTCAATTTCTTTTAAAAT
>JAZNOG010000026.1:0-38890 GCA_045580645.1 Bacilli bacterium | reverse complement strand
AATAGCAGATGAAATTGGTATTTCTCAGGCTCAAATTTCAAGGTTAGAAAAAAATGCTTTAACTAGAATTAGAAAGATGATGTAGTTAAAAGTTTTGTGTTTTAAAATCTGGAATAAAGCTTTCGTCTACTGTTCCTTTTTCTTGAACATAAGCATTTCTAATACCTAAATCGTAGGCATATTCTATTATTTCGTCATATTCTTCATTAGTTATTTTTCTATTTAGTTCTTCATATTTATAATTTTTAATTTGTGTATATTGATTCATAATACTTATATAAACGTTATCTTTATAGGTATCATAAATGTATTTTATAATTTTTTTGGAGTCTTCTTTTAAATTTGGTAGTATTAGGTGTCTAATTAAAACACCTTTTTTTAAATTGTTATTTTCATCAAATACTGGTTTTCCTACTTGTTTGAACATTTCATTTATTGCATCTTTAGCATATTTAAAATAATTTGGTGCTTTTGAGTATTTTATTGCATATTTATCATCATAATATTTAAAATCTGGTAGATATATATCTATTAACCCATTTAATGATTTTATTGTTTCTACATTTTCATAACTACTAGTGTTGTATACAATTGGTATTGTTAGGCCTTTTTGTTTAGCTATTTTTAAAGCTTTAATTATTAAAGGAACATAATGTGTTGGCGTTACTAAGTTAATATTTAAGGCATTTTGTTTTTGCAAGTCTAACAAGATGTCAACTAGATGATTTATTGTTATTTCTTTACCAATGTTGTCACAGCTTATTTCATAGTTTTGACAGTAAATACATTTTAAATTACAGTTGCTAAAAAAGATTGCACCACTACCTTGTGTTCCTGAAATGCATGGTTCTTCATAGTAATAAAGATCTGCTCTTGCAATTTTTAATTTGTCATTTGCTTTACAAAATCCTAATGTTTTTGTTCTATCTACTTTACAATTATGAGGACATAATGTGCAGTTTTTTAAAGAGTTCATAAAATCACCAATTTTATTATACATAATTTTCATAAATATGAAATATAAAAATAAAATTTAATGGGTGATATTATGCGTTTATCTGAGTTACAACATAAAGATATTGTTGATTTAAACGGAAGAAGAATAGGGAATATTATTGATGTAAAATTAGATCGTGATGGAAAACTTATTTCTTTAGTTATAGAAAGTAGTAGGAAATTTTTAAAATTTAAGCAAACGGAAGGTGAATCTGAAATAAGTTGGGATAAAATTGAACGAATTGGTGACGATGTTATATTAGTTAGGATATAGTTTAATTGACTTTTTATTAAAGATATAATACAATATGTTTGTGTTTAAAAGAAGTTTGACAGTATAAATTATGAATATGTCTATTAAACTTTATAAATTTAGTATTGTATAATAAATTTGTTTGACACTTATTCATAAGATAAGTGTTATTTTTATATTTAGGTGATATTATGAAGAAAGGTTTTTATATTGGGATTATTATATGTTTTTTATTAGATTTTTTTAGTAAAAGATTAGTTTTGGGTTTAGATAGAATAATTACTGTTATTCCCAATTTTTTTAAAATAGTTTTGATTAAGAATACAGGTGCTGCTTTTTCTATAGGCAAGGGTTATTCTTTAATATTTATTTTGATTGCTTTTGTGGTATTGTTTTATATATTTAAGTATTTACTTAAGGATAATTTATCTAGGTTTCAAAATATTTGTTATATGATTTTAATTAGTGGAATTATTGGTAATTTATTTGATAGAATAGTATATGGTGAAGTAATTGATTTTTTAAGTTTTAATATTTTTGGTTATAAATTTCCAGTTTTTAATTTAGCGGATATATTTATATGTGTTTCTACATTT
This sequence comes from Bacilli bacterium, assembly GCA_045580645.1. GTDB lineage: Bacteria > Bacillota_I > Bacilli_A > RF39 > UBA660 > HGM10836. The sequence continues at coordinate 37,045 of JAZNOG010000026.1, read as the reverse complement.
TTAATTATATTTGATATGGTAAGAGGTGAAATAAATGAAAATAGAAGTAAATGTAGGTAGTGTTAGAATTGATAAGTTTTTGGGTGAAAATTTAGATTATTCTAGAAGCAAGATTCAAAAGTTAATTAAAGAAGAACTGGTTTTAGTAAATGGAAAGGTCGTAAGTTCTAGTTATGTATTAAAGGAAAATGATGTTATTACAATAGGGGAAATAGAAGAAGAAGTAACAGATATTATTCCTGAAGAAATGGACCTTGATATAGTTTATGAAGATGAATATTTAGCTATTATAAATAAAAAAAGTGGAATTGTAGTTCATCCTGCAGTTGGTAATCATAGTGGAACTTTAGTTAATGGACTTTTATATCATTTTAATAATGTTAGTAAGGAAAATTCTATTAGACCTGGAATTGTTCATAGACTTGATAAGGGCACTAGTGGACTAATGGTTGTTGCTAAAAATGATATTGTTCATGATAAACTTGCTAATATGATTAAGGATAAGAAGATTGAAAGAAAGTATTTGGCACTTGTATGGGGAGTTTTGGGACATGAAAAAGGCACAATTGATGCTCCAATTGGAAGAGATTTAAATAATAGGCAAAAATATGCTGTTACTAGTGTTAATAGTAAAAATTCTGTTACGCATTTTAGGGTTTTAAAAAGATTTAAAGATGCTACTTTATTAGAATGTAAGCTTGAAACTGGAAGAACTCATCAAATAAGGGTTCATATGGATTATATAAATCATCCTATTGTAAATGATCCTGTTTATGGTAATAGGAAGTTATTTAATGATTTTGAACAAATGCTTCATTCTACAAGTATTAAGTTTATTCATCCTATTACAAATGTAGAACTTTATTATACTGCACGTCCACCAAAAGAGTTTTTAGATATTTTAAGTTATTTTGAATAGACTTTTTAACATATTTGTGTTAATATTTATTATTATGTGAGGTGAGTATAAATGGAAATTAATGTGAATAAAAAAGATGAAATAGTTATGAAATTATTACATTATTTTATTACAGAAAAAAACTATAATCCTGTTATTTTGCATGGAGTTGAAAATGAAATTTGGCTTGAAAATATGGATGAGGATTATAAGATTGTTAGAATAGTTTCTAATTATATTCATAATAATGAGCAATTTGGTTTTGATTTATTTAAAACTAATAGAATAGTAAAAAATATTAAGAAGAAAACTTTTAATTTTAAAGTTAGGGTTTTGTCTATATTTATGGATTTGGGGGATAATGTTTCTTTATCAAATAATAAAGATGTTGATTGTATTTATTTGGAAGATGAAAGTGATATTAAAAAATATGATTTTTTGTATCAATATTTTCCTGATATAGATAAAAAGTTAACATTTAATGAAGAAGGTGTTAGTTTGTTTTTAAAGATAACAGATGATATAAATCAAAAAAATAAAAAGGAGGCAGAAATGGTTGATAAGATTTTCACTCCTAAGAAACCTGTTATTACATATACTCTTATTATTTTAAATGTTTTAGTTTTTGTTTTACAAAAGTTTTTTGGACTTGATAGTTTTTTAATCAATACTTTTGCGGTTTATGGACCATATATTAGAATGGGAGAGTATTATAGGCTTTTAAGTGGTGCATTTTTGCATGCAGATATATTTCATATTTTCTTTAATATGTATGCTTTATATGTTCTTGGAAGTCAAGCTGAAAGTTTTTTTGGAAAGTTTAAATTTTTAAGTATTTATATTTTTAGTGCGATTACTGCAAGTCTTTTATCAATACTTCTTAATATTGATGGAGTAAGTGTTGGGGCAAGTGGTGCAATATTTGGTATACTTGGAGCTTTACTTTATTTTGGTTATAATTTTAGAGTATATCTTGGTAATACTTTAGTTAGACAAATTTTACCAATTGTTTTAATAAATTTATTATTTGGTTTTATGATTCCATCAGTAGATAATTTTGCACATATTGGTGGTTTAGTTGGTGGTTTTTTGATGACTATGGCTTTTGGTATAAAATCAAAAGGAACAATTGGTGATAAAGTTAATGGAATTATATTTACTTTAATGTATTTTATATTTTTAATAATAATGAATTTTGTGGTTGTTACTGGTTAGTTTGACAAATGCAAATATTTGTGTTATAATGTGTGCAGTTATTAACAATGGGGGTTGTTTATGACTTTGCTTTCTCATTGTTTATACAATGGGATTTTTATTTAATAAAAGGGGGAATTTATATGTCATTTTTACAAGTGATTCAAAAATTTATTGAGGAGAATAATATTACATTACCATATATACCTATTGATGAAAGGGTTATTCCTGGCAGTATTAAAGATGCAATTTTTAATGTTATGAAGGTTAAATCCAAATTGGTTAATCCTAATACTATGAATTATTTCATTGAATTTGATAAAAACGGGAAAGCTTATTTAAGCGCTAATGATGGTCATAGTATTTTGTTAGTATTTAATGATTATTTATTATATGATAAGTCAGATATGAGAGGATATAAGGTATCTGAAGGACATATTTTAAGAGAAGCAACTGAGATTGATCATAATTCTTATATGAATCAAATACGTGGTATTGATAACAGATTTATTAAGCCATATGATGAAGTAGAAAGTGTTAATGATTTATATAGAGATGCCGCTAGAAGATTTTGTTTATATATTGGATATTTACAAGAAGAATATCTTGAATCTATAAGACCAAATGAAAGTTTTGTTATGTATGATGAAGTTGAAACCACTAGTAATTCTCATAGAATATCTAGGGGAGGTCACGCACCAGAAAGAAAATATTCTATTTTAGGTGAAGAAGAAAGATTTAGGATTTTAGATAGTCATAATCCAGTTGCTATTTGTAATTGTATAAGTAAAAAAAGCAATAAACTTGCATATAGGGCTTACGCTTATAATTTTGATGATTCAAGTTGTTTAATTATTGAACCTGTAAGTGGGACTAATTTTACAAAGATTTGTTCTTTTAATGAAAAAATTACTGATGAAAATATTACTTTAAAAACTCTTGAAATATTAAGCTTAGATGCTGATGGGGTAAGAAATAACAATAATGTTTTTCATGCTAAACATACGACTATTGAAGTATATGAGGGTGTAATTTTAGAATCTTTAGGTAAAGAGGTAAAATCTGGAGTGGTTCATCCATATACTAAGGCAAATATTTCTAGAATAAGAAGAGGTTTTTAATTAATATATAAGAGATTAATTTAAGGTTAATCTCTTTTTTGTTGTTGCTAAGTTATAAAAAAAATGTTAGAATATGTATTGTATATTTATAAGAGGTGAAAATTTTGGTAAAAGAAGATGTTATTGTATACAATTTTGATAAAAAAGAAAATTATATGATTACTGAGACTTTGTTAAATGTTAAAAATGCCTTGGATGAACAAGGTTTTTGTGGAATAGATCAAATAGTAGGATATCTTTTAAATGGTGATTTATCTTACATTACAGATTATAAGGATTCTAAGAATAAGTTATCTAAAATTAGTCGTGATGAGATACTTGAAGCACTTTTAAAAGATTATTTGAGGGATATACAGTGAGATATTTAGGACTTGATTTAGGCACTAAAACTTTAGGTGTATCTTTATCTGATAAGCTTGGAATAGTTGCTTCTTTTTATGATAATTTAACATATGATGATGTAGATAAATTACTTATTTCAGTTAATGAAATTGTTAAGAATGAAGGAGTAGAAAAAATAGTTTTAGGACTTCCTAAGAATATGAATAATACTTGTGGTGATAGAGCAAAAGATACAATTTTATTTAAGGAAAAATTAGAGGAACTTACTCAAAAAGAAGTAATTTTAGAAGATGAAAGACTTACTACTAAGGTTGCACAAGATATGTTAATAAGTGCAAATTTAACAAGAAAAAAAAGAAAGAAAGTAATAGATGGGGTTTCAGCGGTTGTTATACTTCAATCTTATTTAGATAGAAAGGAAAAATAAAATGGAAAAAGAAAAACAAGAATTAAGAGATGATATGTTTGTTGGATTTAACGAAAATGGTGAACAAAAAACGTTTTATAAGTTATTGGAATTTGATTCAAATGAAACAGGTAAGCATTATCTTGCTTATACGGATAATGAACCAGATGAAAATGGTAATTTAAAGGCTTATGGTTCAATTGTTACTCAAGAAGGAGAATATATGAAACTTGAACCTATTACTACAGAAAAAGAATGGAAAGTAATTGAGACTGCTCTTAGAGTATTACAAGAAGAAACTGGAAAAACTGATGAAAAGTAATAAAAAAAAGAAAAATAAAAAGAAAATTAAGAAAAAAATATTATTTTTAGTATTTGGTTTATCTTTATTGTTTATTTTATTTGTTATTTTTGGGATTTGTTATTATTTTTATAGTCCAGTAAATAATGAGAATAAAAATATAGATGTAGTAATTCCTAGTGGTTCTAGTTATTATGATATTGCATCTATTTTGAAAGAAAAAGATTTAATTAGAAATGAAAAGTTTTTTGTTTTATATTTAAAAGTTAAGGGTATTGATAATATTTATGCTGCTTCATATAGATTTAATTATAATATGAATGTTTCAAAAATAGTGGATGTTTTATTATTAGGAGGCGCAAATACTAATCAAATATCCATTACTTTTAAAGAAGGACTAAATATGAGACAAGTAGCATCTTTGATTGATAAAAATACTGATAATAGTTATAAAGATGTTATGAATAAATTAAAAGATAAAAAGTATTTAGATAGTTTAATTAATAAATATTGGTTTATAACAAAAGATGTTAAAAATAGTAAAATATATTATTCTTTAGAGGGTTATTTATATCCTGATACTTATTATATAAGTGGAAAAGATGCGACAGTGGAAGAAATATTTGAGGTTATGCTAGATAGGATGGATGAGGTTTTATCTAAATATAAAACTGAGATTGAAAAGTCTTCTTATAGCGTGCATGAACTTTTAACTATTTCATCTGTTACTCAGTCAGAAGGATTTACAAAAGATGATTTTAAAAAAATAGCAAGTGTCTTTTATAATAGGCTAAATAGTAATATGCCTTTTGGTAGTTGTGTTACTTCTTATTATGGAGTAAAAAAAGATATGACTGATGAGCTATATCAAAGTGATATTGATGCGGTTAATGCTTATAATACACGTGGAGATGGTGCTGTTTTAATGCCAGTAGGACCAGTTAGTCTTCCGGGAGAAGATGCAATTGTTGCCGTTATTAAGCCTATAAAAACAGATTATTATTATTTTGTTTCAGATAAAAATAATAAGTTATATTTTACTAAATCTTATAGTGAACATGTTAATATGCAAGAAAAGTTACAAAATGAAGGATTGTGGTTAGAATGGTAGAACAAATATATAAGGATATTACGGAGATTAAAAAGTATGCTTTAGATAATAAAGTTCCTATTATGGTAGATGAAAGTATTGATTTTTTAACTTCTTATATTATTAAGAAAAAAGTTAAAACAATATTGGAAATAGGAACTGCGATAGGATATTCTGCGATTATGATGGCTCTTACTAATCCAAATGTTACAGTTGTTTCTATTGAAAAAGATCAAGATAGGTATTTGGAAGCAGTTAAAAATGTTAAGAAGTTACATTTAGAAGACAGAATAACTTTAATTTATAAAGATGCTTTAGATGTTAAGTTTAAAGAAAAATTTGATTTGATTTTGATTGATGCTGCTAAAAGTAAGAATTTGGATTTCTTTAATCATTTTGAAAAGAATTTAAATAATAAAGGAACAATTATTACTGATAATTTGAGTTTTCATGGTTATGTAAAGAAAGATTTAAGTGAAATTGAAAATAGAAATTTAAGATCTTTAGTTAAGAAAATTAGAAATTATATTATGTTTTTGGATGATAATATAAAATATAAGACGACTTTCTACGATATAGGTGATGGTCTTTCAGTAACTGAAAAAAGAATTTAACTTTTTAGTTTTTGGTTATTATTTTATTTATTAGCATATTATATATTACTATGTTTACACTTAAAACGGGTGTAAGACTTGACAAAAATCCAAAAAAATGGTATCCTTTTGAGGAACTTAATTTTATATGAGGTGAAGAAATAATGAATAAAAAACCAATTTTCCTTACTAAAGAAGGATTTGAAGAAATAAAAGAAGAATTAAATTATTTGATAAATGTAGCTAGACCTGAAAATGTTAATGCAATTAAGGAAGCTAGAGCACTTGGTGATTTATCGGAAAATGCAGATTATGATGCTGCTAGAAATGAACAAGCTGAAATAGAAGCTAAAATTAAGAAGTTAGAAGCTATTTTAGAAGATGTTACTATTATTGAAGAAGTTGAAACTGGAAAAGTAGGGGTAGGTAATACTGTAACTATTTCTTATATTGATGAAGAAGATGAAACTGATGAATATAAAATAGTTGGTAGTCAAGAAGCTGATCCATTTGAAAGTAAAATTTCTAATGAATCTCCAATAGCAGTAGCTTTAATGGGACATAAAGTAGGAGATGTTGTATCTGTTGAAAGTCCTAATGGAAGTTATGAGATAAAAGTAATTGATATTAAATAGATCCTTGTGGGTCTTTTTTCTTTAAAAATATTTCTTGCTAATTAAAAAGTGTTATTGTATAATATTAGGGAAAAGAGGAGATGGATTAATATGGAAAATAAAAAAAATATTCATGAAGTAGTTATAAGTTTTAATAAAGAAGAATTAGATAATGCAATTGATAAAGCATTTGATAAGAAAAAAGATAAAATTGAACTTGATGGTTTTAGAAAAGGTAAAGTTCCAAAAGATGTATATTTTAAAAGAAATGGTAAAGAATCATTATATATGGATGCAGTAAATGAATTATTGCCTGAAGCATATGACAGAGTATTTAATGAAAATGATTTAAAACCTATCATTGAACCAAGAGTAGATTTAAAATCTTTAAGTGATCAAGGTGTTGAATTTTTGTTTACTATTACAACTATGCCTGAAATTGAAATTAAAAAATATAAGGGTTTAAAAGTAAAAAAAGAAGAAGTAAAGGTTTCTAAAGAAGAAATTGAACATGAAATTGGACATATTCTTGAAAGATATACAGAATTATCTATTAAAGAAGAAGGAACAGTAGAAACTGGTGATGTTGCCGTTATTGATTTTGAAGGATTTAAAGATGGAGTAGCATTTGAAGGCGGTAAAGGTGAAAATTATTCTCTAACTATTGGTTCAAATACATTTATTCCAGGTTTTGAAGAACAATTAGTAGGAATGAAAAAGGATGAAGAAAAGGATATCAATGTTACTTTCCCAGAAGATTATCATGCTGAAGATTTAAAAGGACAACCAGTTGTATTTAAAGTTAAAGTAAATGAAATTAAGGAAAAGGTTACTCGTGAACTTGATGAAGATTTCTTTGAAGATTTGGGAATTGAAGGTGTTAATTCTAGAGAAACTTTAGAAAAAGAAGTAGAAGAAAATATTAAAGCTAATAAAGAAATGGATAGTGAAAATGCTTATATAGATGAACTATTAAAAGAAATAGCAAAAAATACTACTGTTGATATTCCAGAAGAATTAATTGAAGAAGAAATAAATAGTTTAGTTAAAAGATTTGAAGGGCAAATTAGAATGCAAGGTATTTCTTTAGAAGTATTCTATGAAATGACTAAGTCTACTGAAGCTGATTTAAGAGATCAAATGAAAGAAGAAGCAAAAAATCATGTTTTATATAGATTTATAATTGAAGAAATTAAGAATAAAGAAAATATTGTTGTAACCAAAGAAGAAGCGGATAAAGAAGCAGAAGATATGGCTGAAAAATATAATATGTCTAAAGAAGAATTCTTAAAAGCATATGGTGATTTAGATATCTTAATGTATGAAATGGAAGTTAGAAAAACAATAGATTTCTTAAAAGAAAATAATTAAAAATAAGCAAATGCTTATTTTTTTAAGGTGATTGTATGGAAAATTTGATTTTAATTAAGTATGGAGAACTTACTACTAAAAAAGATAATAGGAAAGTATTTATAAATATTTTAAGTAGATATTTATCTGAAAAGTTAAAAGATTTTAATGTTAAAATTATTAAAGATTATGCAAGAATGTATATTTCTTTTGATGAGGTTTATCAAGATGAAGTTTTAAGTGTTTTAAAAAGGACATTTGGAATTCATGCGTTTAATTTAGCGTATAAGGTTAATACTAATAGTGACGATATAAAGGAAAAGGTTTTAAATCTTTTAAAAGAAATTGATTTTAAAACTTTTAAAGTTGTTACTAATCGTCGTGATAAGAGTTTTAGTATTTGCAGTATGGATTTTAATAATGTTATTGGTGGACATGTTTTAAAGAATATTTCAGGCATTAAGGTTAATGTTAAAAATCCAGATATTTATGTTAATATTGAGATAAATAAGGATGAAACTTATATCTATTTTAATGATATAAAAGGAATGGGTGGATATCCTTATGGAAGTTTAGGAAAAGGTCTTTTAATGTTATCTGGTGGTATTGATTCTCCAGTAGCTGGATATCTTTCTTTAAAACGTGGTGTTAAAATTGATGCAATATATTTTGAAGCTATTCCTCATACTAGTTTAAATGCTAGAGAAAAGGTTATTAGTTTAGCTAAGGAACTTTTGAAATATTCACTTGATTTTAATTTATATGTTGTGCCAATTACAAAATTACAAGAAGAAATTTATCATAATATAGATACTACTTATATGATAACCATTTTAAGAAGAATGATGTATCGTATATCTGAAAAAATTGCTAAAAAGTATGGACATCTTATTTTAATAAATGGTGAAAGTATTGGACAAGTTGCATCTCAGACTTTAACTAGTATGAATGTAATAAATGAAGTTGTTAAAACACCTGTTTTAAGACCAGTAGCGTGTTTTGATAAGTTAGAAATTATTGATATTGCTAAAAAAATTGGAACATATGAAACAAGTATTCTTCCTTATGAAGATTGTTGCACTATATTTGTTCCAAAACATCCTGTTATAAATCCAAAACTTAGTAAATGTGTATTCTATGAAAAACTTATTAATTATGAGGAAATGATTGATGAGTGTGTTGCTAATACATTTGTAGTTAAAATTAAAAATGAAAATGATTTTGAAGATTTATTATAGTATATAGGAATTTTTTACCACTCTTAATTATGTATAGATTTGACAAAATTTTCACATTCTATTAATGCATAGGAGGTGAAAACAATGGCTAACCAATCAAATAATAGTAATAAACTAGTAGTTCCAGGAGCTAGACAAGCTATCGATTCAATGAAATATGAAATAGCTAGAGAATTTGGTGTTACTTTAGGACCAGATACAACTTCTAGAGCTAATGGTTCAGTAGGTGGAGAAATTACTAAACGTTTAGTTGAAAGAGGAATGTCTCAATTAAGTGGATATAGTAATAAATAATTGAAATAGATTATGAAAAAGATGGAACGCTATGTTGTTCCGTCTTTTTTTGAATATAACTTTTTGTGTGTGAAAATAATTTTTGTTTTTTGAAAAGTGCACAACAATTCTTTTGAAAAGTGCACAACGAAATTCTTAAAAAATGTATATTTATTGTTTTGTGAAATATTCAAAAATTAAGGTTATTTTTTTCAAATTTTAATTTTTGTGGAAAAATTATTTTATTTGTGGTATCATATGTTTAGTTATAGGAGGAAGAAATATGAAAATTTTATCAGTAAATGCTGGAAGTTCTTCTTTAAAATTTCAAGCATATGAAATGCCAGAGGAAAAAGTTTTAATTTCTGGTGTGTTTGAAAGAATAGGAATTGAAGGTAGTTTTTACACAATTAAATTTAATGGAGAAAAGATTAAAAAGGAAGTTCTTTTAGAAAACCATAAGGATGCAGTTAGAATTTTAACTGAAGAATTAGTTAATTATGGTGTTGTAAAAGATTTAAGTGAAATAGAAGGCGTAGGTCATAGAGTAGTTCATGGTGGAAGTAAGTATGCTTCATCTGTTGTTATTACAGAAGATGTAAAAGATGTTTTAAGAGAACTTACACCACTTGCACCACTTCATAATCCTGCTAATTTGATAGGAATTGAAGCATTTGAAAGTATTATTCCAAATGCTATAGAGGTTGCGGTTTTTGATACTGCATTTCATCAAACAATGGATGAAGAAGCATTTATTTATCCAGTAAGTTATGAATGGTATGAAAAATATAGTGTTCGTAAATATGGTTTCCATGGAACAAGTCATAAATATGTATCAGAAAGAATGAATGAAATTTTAGGTAAGACTGATACTAAACTTATTACTTGTCATGTTGGAAATGGTGGAAGTATTAGTGCTGTATTAAATGGTAAATGTATTGATACATCTATGGGATTTACACCAAATGCTGGTATTATGATGGGTTCTCGTTCTGGGGATATTGATGCATCAATAGTATCTTATATTTCAAGTTGTACAGGAATGAGCGCTAAGGAAGTAGATAATGCTCTAAATAAAAATGGAGGACTTTTAGGTGTTAGTGGTATCAGTAGCGATTGTCGTGACATTGAAGCTGGTATTTTAGAAGGAAATGAAAGATGCGCTTTAGCACTTAATATTTATGTTAGAAGAATAGTAGAATATATTGCTAAATATTATGTTCTTTTAGGTGGATGTGAAGCAATTGTTATGACTGCTGGAACTTTAGAAAATTCTAAATATGTAAGAAATGAAATAGTAAAAAGACTTGCTTGTTTAGGAATTAAATTAGATGAAGAAAGAAATAATATTCGTGGTGTTGAAGCACAAATTTCTAGTGATGATTCAAGCGTTTTAGTATATGTTATTCCAACAGATGAAGAAGTTGTAATAGCTAGAGATGCTTATAGTTTTATTACTAAATAATTAAAGAATAGAATGGATGATGTTATGTATAAGCAAATATATAAGGCAATTAAAAATTTTGATAATATTGTTATAGCAAGACATGTTAGTATTGATCCTGATGCTATGGCAAGTCAAGTTGGACTTAGGGATTCAATTAGAAAAACTTTTCCTAATAAAAATGTGTACGCTGTTGGAAATGGAACAGTTAGATTTAATTATTTAGGAAAACTTGATAAATTACCTGTTTTTAAGGAAGAAGACAAAGTTCTTTTAATAGTAGTTGATACTCCAGATAGAAAAAGGGTAGATATGGATGAATTTAAATATGATTTTAGTATAAAAATAGATCATCATCCGTTTATAGAAACTTTTTGTGATATGGAATTTATTGATGATAATAAATCTAGTGCATCTGAAATGATTTTTGAACTTATTGACAATACGAAACTTGTTTTAGATGAAGATATTGCTAGAATTTTATATACTGGTATGGTATCTGATACTAATAGATTTTTGTTTAATAATTCAACTTCAAAGACATTTTTAAATGTATCTAAGATGCTTGATAAGGCTAATTTTGATATTACAGATTCTTATGCTGATTTATATAGAAGACCTTTTTCTGAACTTATGTTATTTGCTTATATGATTCAAAATATGAAAATTACTGATAATGGTGTAGGGTATGTTAAAGTATCTAATGATGTTATTAGTAAGTATCAACTTGATACAGTTTCTACTGGTAGTTTAATAAATGAGTTTAACTATACAGATGAACTACTTGTTTGGATAACTGCGATGGAAGATGTTAAAAATAGTTGTATAAAAATATCTATGCGTTCCAGAGGTCCTGTAATAAATAAGATCGCCGAAAAATATAATGGTGGAGGACATAAATTAGCTAGTGGCGCAAAGATTCCTTCTTTTGAAGAACTAGAGTTTTTGGTTAAAGATTTAGATAATTTATGTAAAAAATATATAGAAAGTAGTGATTAAGGATGAAAATTACAAGTGCTGGACTTATTATAAGTGCTGTAAGGAGAAGTCAATATCCGACTGATAATTTACCTGAGTTTATGTTAGTGGGTAGAAGTAATGTTGGTAAAAGTAGTTTTATAAATACAATTACTAATAATAAAAAAATGGCTCGTGTATCTAATACTCCAGGGAAAACACGTAATTTAAATTTTTATCTTTTAAATAAGGAATTTTATTTTGTTGATGTTCCAGGATATGGATACGCTAATGTAAGTAAAAAGGAACAAAAGAAATTTGGTCTTATGATTGAAGAATACTTAGAAAAAAGAGAAAATTTAAAAAGAACTTATATGCTTGTTGATTTAAGACATAAACCTAGTGAAGATGATGTTTTAATGTATAAGTTTTTAAAATATTATCAGTTACCTGTTACAATTGTGGCAACTAAAGCTGATAAGGTTCCTAATTCTAAAAGAGCTAAAGCTAAAGAGTTAATACTTAAAACTTTAGATTTAGAAAAAGATGATTCTTTTATAGTATTATCTAATGTAACAAAAGAAGGAAGAGAAGATATATTAAAAGAAATAGAAGGTCTAGTTTTTGAAACTTTATAGACCTTTTTTCATACAATAAATTGTGGGTGAATGTATGAAAGTTACTTATAATGATGATGGATTTATAATATATAATATTAAAGATAAATTTAATATTTTAGAAATAAGTAAAGAAGAAATAGAGAAAAAAGTTAAAAAAATGCTTCTTTATATAAAAAGAAAGTTTTTAAAAAATATATGTGGTTTTTATGATTGTTTATTTTATAGTAATGAAAAATATGGTTTTATATTAGAAGTAAATAAAGAAAGTGATTTAGATTTTTTTCCTGATTTAGTGGATTTAAAACTTAAGATTGTCAAGGATTCTAAGATTTATTTAAAGTTTAATGATTATTTTTTAATTGATAAGTATAATGTTTATTATTATAAAGATAATTATTATGTTGATATAGATGAAATAAGTGAAGAAGTTATATGTTTATTAAGTGATTTTTATGAAGTTATTTATGGGGATAAGTTAGAGGAAATAAAGGGTAAGTTAAAACTAGTTGTTAAGACTTGTTGATACTTGCTTTTTTTATTGTATTGTTATATAATATAGGGCAATTTAAGGGGGCTTTATATGAGAGAATTTACTTTATTAGAAAAAGATCAAATATGGGGTAAAGATTGTCTTGATATGTTTAAAAGAATAGGGACAAAAGCAGAAATAACAGATTTTGCTATTCTTTTGGGTGGTAGTTACATTCCTTATGAATATATTGATAACAAAACGGGGTTAAAAAAAGGTGCTGGTTGGTGGTGGACTAAGACTAATCATGAAGTTTTTACCGATAGTGTTTTTACAGTTACTGAAAAAGGGATAAAGTATATATCTTCACTACTAGATTATCCTAATTTAAATTATCGACTTTGTACTTCTTATTCATCAATTTCTTCTATGTGCTTTATTAAATCAAGAATTGGTACAGAGGTTTTTGAGGTTTTATGTGATGAATATCCACAGACAATTGTTGATAAAAAATTATCAAGAAAATTAACTAAAAATCTTAAAAATAATACTTTAAAATTAACAGGGAAAATTTATAATATTGATACAAAAGAATACTATGAATATGAGTATGATGGGGATAAATATGTTTTTGTATTGGGTAAATATTATATGAAGGGAAGAATTTTATCAGATGGTAGAAAAATAAGAAAAAATGAACATTATTGGGTTAAAGTGGAGCCAATAGAATATTTGATAGATGAGAAAAATGATATTGCGCTTACAAAAAAATTGTTATTTTCATCTGTTTGTTTTAATGATAGCCATACATATAATGGTAAATTTAATAGTTCTACTATAAAAAAATTTATTGATAGGCATTTTGTGCATAACATTGTTGCAAATGAAGTTAAAATAAATGTTATTGAAAATAAAGAATTATCGGAAGAACAAAAGTTAGTGAATAAAATACTTGGTTTAACCCAAAATTTAAAGGAAGAAGAACGACAAATATATTTAGAAAAATTAGAAGAAATTAAAAGAACTTATCAAGAAGGTGTTAAAAGTGTAAAACCTACATATGATAGGGATACTTCTTTATCTTTAAGTCCTAATTCTTTACTTCAAGTTAGAGGTAATTTTATATCTAGTTTAAATTTGCTTTTGTTAAATATTTCTTTTAGGACATCTGATTTTAGTAATAAAGTTAGTAAGTCAATTAGTTTCCTTAATAGTTTAGAAAATAAAGATGGTGTATTTTCTACTGTTGTTGATATAGCTTTGATTTTAGAAAAACTTGATGAACAAAGTAGCAATCTTTTTAAAGATAAGTTACTTGTTATTTTAAATAAATATAGTGGTTATACTAAACAAGATTATAGTGATGGTATAAAACTTACTTTAGAAACAGATAATATTGAAAGAACGTTAGAACTAGAACTATCAAAACTACTTGATGAATTAAACATTTATATAGAAGAAAATTTTAATGTTATAAGTGAACTGTTAAATATAGAAAATATTGAAGAAGATAATAATTCGTTATTGAGAGAAAAATATTTATTTGTAAAAGAATATGGTGATGATGTTTTTCTAGAAAGGTTTAAAGTTATACTTTTAGAATATAAGAATAGTTTATGTAGTAGTGATGATAAGACTTTAGTAATTAAAAGTTTTTATGAATCTTTGGATAGTTTTATAGAATTAGTAAAAACAGAAATAATTAAAAATAATATAAAGAATCTTATGAATGATAAAGAAGTAGTTAAGGTAACTAATGAGAAGTTATCTAGTGATTTAACTAATTATATGGTTATAGAGTCTTTTATTAAGGAAACACTTGAATATGCTAAAGAGGTTATTGATAAGGCTAATTTTGGTTTAAAAAGTGATATAGATGAATTTTTAAAATTAACATTAATAGAGTGTAATGAAGTGATTGAAAGTGATTTATTGGTAGAAGAACAAGTTAAGAAAATAAGTTCTATTTGTTTAAAGTTTAAAAGTAGTATAAGAAGTTTAATTGATTATAATGAACAACTGATGAAGTTAGATAGTAATACATTAGTTAGAGTAATTAAAGATTAATTATAAAATATAAAAGGAGTTTTTTATGTTACTTGATGATATAGATAATGAAATACATAACTGTAATTTATGTGGTGATATGATTGAAAAATTTCTTAATAGTTATACAGTTTCTATGGGTAAAGCAAATGATATTGTAATATTAGGTGAAGCACCTGCAAGGAATGGTTGGCGAAAAAGTGGAATTGCTTGGTATGACGTTAATGGAAAATTATTACCTTCAGGAATAGTATTACAAAGGTTATTAGATATAGTTTCATTAAAACTTGAAGATTTGTATTTTTTAGAAGCTATTAAATGTTTTCCTAAAGATAGAAAGTATTTGAGTAATTGTAGTAATAATTGTAGGAAATTTTTATGCATGCAATTAGAAATAATTCAGCCAAAAATTGTTTTAACATTAGGTGATTTTGCGACAAAATCTGTATTAAATATAAAATATAAAAAGTTTAGTGAAGTGGTTGGAAAAGAATTTTATATAAATGATATTAAAGTTATACCAATTTATCATCCAAGTCCTGTATCTCCTATGGGTTATAAAGGTAATTTAGAAATATTTAATAATTTGAGGGAACAACTGTATGTTATTGATTCAAATGATAAAAAGAAACTAATAAGAAAAAGATATTAATTTAGTTGTAGTAATTAAAGATTAGTGATGAAAAGCTTGTTAATACTTGCTTTTTTTGTTTGTGTAAATTTTAAACAAAAAAGTGTTGAAATTTGTTAAGATATAGTGTAAAATATACAGTAATTTGCATTTTAATGTATAAATTTTACAAAAATATGATATATTATAACTAAGGAGAGTGATTAAATGGAGCCATATAAAGCTAAAATGTTGCCTTTTTCATATAAACTTGATAAAGAAACTATTAAATTGTTAGGTCAAGCTAATGATAAATACGGTCAATATAAATCATTATTAAAAATGTTCAAATTTGACCAAAAATATTTTTTGGATTCTTTAGTTTTAGGTGAAAGTACTAGATCATCTAGAATAGAGGGGACTCAAATATCACCAGATGATATGTATTATATGAATTTTAAAGAGTCTAATGATAGTATTAAGGAAGTTAAAAATTTAAAATCAATGCTTGAGTATGCTAATGAAACCTTAAAAAATAAGGATTTTAGTATTCATATGATCAATTCAATGCATAAAATTTTGTTATCAGGTGTAAGAGGGGAAGAAAAATCACCTGGAGAAATTAGAACTATACAAAACTATATAGGACTGCGTGGTCTTGGTAAGGAAGGAGCAACATTTGTTCCACCAGTTCCTGAAGATGTGCCTTTTCTTTTAGAAAATTTAATGGAATATATGAATAATTTATATGATGAAGAATCTTTTATTAAAGTGGCAATCTCTCATGTTCAATTTGAATCTATTCATCCATATAAAGATGGAAACGGAAGAATGGGAAGAGCTTTAATGACATTACAACTTGCTAAATTAAAAGATGATGAACCAATATTATTTTTATCAGAAATTATAGAATTATTTAAAGCTAATTACTATAATGCACTTAATGAATGTAGAAATGGTAACATAGATGGATTTATTAGATTTTTCTTACAATGTGTTATTGACCAATGCACGAGAAATATTGGCAGAATAGAAAAAATCAATAGGGTTTATAATGAAGATGAGGAAACAATAAAACAAAATATAAAAGGAAGTATTGTTCTAAAAATGCATCCTTTAATGATGAAAAAAATAGTGTTTACAGCGCAAGAAATGGCTGATGAACTTAATGTTCATATAAATTCTATTTTAAATATTTTAAATAAATTGATAGAACTTAATGTAGTTATAAAAGAGAAAAAAGAGGGAACTAATAGGATAACATATAGGTATATTAGAATATATGATACTTTTGTTGAACAATTATAAGTATATATATAATTTTAAGCAACTTGGTGATTGAGCCTGGTTGTTTTTTTAAAGGCCTTATTGTATAATATTTGTAAATGGTGGTGATATGATGCTTTTACCTGCAGATAGTTATGTTGTTGTTAATAAAAATGTAATATCAGAGCTTGATAAGAAGTTAATAATAGATCTTTATCAACCTATTATAGGAAACAAGGCTGTTTCTTTGTATTATACTTTATTAAATGATTTAGAAAAGAATGAAATTATGACTGAAGTTATTACACATCATCATTTACTTAGTGTTATGCAAATGTCACTTGAGGAAATATTAAATGCTAGAGAAAGGCTTGAAGCTGTTGGACTTTTAAAAACTTGTGTTAAGAAGGATACTATAAATAATTATATATATATTTTATATGCTCCTTTATCTAGTAATGAGTTTTTAAATCATCCTATACTTAATGTTGTTTTATATAATAATATAGGGAAAAAGGAATATCAAAATATAGTAGAATCTTATAAGGTTCCTAGAATTAGTTTAAAGGATTATGAAGATGTTTCTTTATCTTTTGATGAGGTATTTAAGAGTGTTCCTGGTATTTCGTTTTTTCAAAATGATAATATAAGGATTAAAGAAAAAGGGGAAATTAAGTTTAAAAATGAAGTTGATTTTGAACTTTTAATATCAGGTATTTCTTCTTCTTATATTACTGAGAGGACTTTTAATAAGGATGTTAGGTCTTTAATAAATAGTTTGTGTTATATATATGATATAGATGTTTTGACTATGCAAGGGATGATAAAATCTTGTATAAACGAAAAGGGCTTTATTGATAAGGAATGTTTAAGAAAAACTGCTAGGAGTTATTATCAATTCGAAAATAGTGGAAAGCTTCCTACACTTATAAATATGAAGCAACCAGAATATTTAAAAACACCACTTGGGGATTCTTCTCCTAGGGCTAAAATGATATGGACTTTTGAGAATACCAATCCTACTTCTTTTTTAAGAAGTAAATATAAAGATGGAAAGCTTCTTCAAAGAGATATAAATTTACTTGAGGAATTACTAGTTGATTTAAAGTTAATGCCTGGAGTAGTTAATGTTTTACTTGATTATGTTTTAAGGGTTAATAATCAAAAATTAAATAAAGCATATGTGGAGACTATTGCAAGTCATTGGAAAAGACTTGGTATTGAAACAGTGGAAGAAGCAATGAATGCTTGTATTAAGGAACATAAAAAAGTTAAGAAGGGGACTTCTACTTTAAAGGTTAAGAATAAAGAAATGCTTCCTGATTGGTTTAATCAAACTATTGAAAAACAAATATTAGAAAAAAATGAGGAAGAAGAACTTAAAGATTTATTAAGTAATTATTCGTAGGTGTTATATGGAAGATAAGAAATTTAAAATGATAGATGAGGAGTTTGTTTGCCTTAATTGTGGTAATTTTGTTGAAAAGTTAAATTATACTGCAAGAGATCATTGTCCAAAGTGTTTGTGTTCTTTGCATGTTGATATAAATCCTGGTGATAGGAGTGCTGATTGTGGTGGTGTTTTAAGGCCTATTGGTATTGAAAAGTTTAAAAAGGGATATAAAATACTTTATAGATGTGAGAAATGTGGAGTATTAAAAAAGAATATTGCCTCTATTGATGATGATATGGATTTAATAATAAAATTAAGTGTAGTTATAGATTAGGTGGTAGGTTTGAAAAAAGTAGTAAAGTTATTATTGATTTTAATTATTTTATATTTTATTGGACAATTTATTTTTTGGTGTTTTAAGACTAAACATGATATAAATTATGAGTTAAAATTTGATGATAAAAAGTATGTAGTTAACGAAATATTTAAGCATGATAAGTATTATATTAAAGTTAGTTTAGGGGAAGAATATTTTTCTTATATTTTAGATAATGTTTATCATAAGGATAAAGAGATTGTAAAAAATATTAGTTATTATGAGAAAGATAATTTAAAATGTATTGATATAAATTTGGAAAATAGTTATGTTAGTTGTTTTAAAGATGGTAATAGTTATTCTTCATATTATTTTTTAGAAGAATTAAGTGATTTTGCTTTACAGGAAGAAGAAAGTTTTAAAACAAAAAATTTGGATTTATCTAAGGTTTATGTTGATAATGTTTTAGATGATAATTATATTTATATTTGGAATTATAATGGTTTTTATAAGGTTAGTGATGAACTTTCTGTTATAGATGTTTTTTCTAATGATGTTTATAATAATGAATTAGGTGTTTTAGTAGATAAATATTATGTTACTTTAAATTATGATGATAAGTATGAATATAATAGTATTTATATTTATAATATTGTAAACGATAGAAAGAAAGTTATTAATCTTAAGGATTCTATTAGTAAAAATTGTTATATAAATGGAATTGTAGATGGAAAAATTTATTTATTTGATGTTGATACCCTAGTTCAATATGAGATAAATCCTAAGAATAAAAAAATTAGGGAAGTTGGTAATAAGAAGCTTGGTGCTTTGTTTTATGATGATTCTTTTAAAACTTTAGATATTTATGAATTTAAGAATGAGAAGAAGATTTTTGGGAATAACAATGGATATGTTTTTTATAAGGATTTAGATAATTTTTCTTATTATTTAGATAATGATAATAATTTTTATATGTATAATAAAGAAACTAAGGTTGAAACTATTTTGTTTAATATGAAGATTAATAATATAAATATTTTAGATAATATTATATATTTTGTTAGTGATAATATTTTATATTATTATGAAATAGGTAGTGTTATAAAACCGGTTGTTATTTATGATGAACTTAGGTTTAATCCTTTTAATAGAGTTTTTGTTTATAAGAAGTAAAATTTTTACTTCTTTTTTCATATATTTTAATGAAAGGGGTTATCATGGATACATATTTGGTTAAAAAAGATGATACTATTAGTTCTATTTCTAGTTTATATAATATTCCCGCGATTGAGATTATAAGATTTAATAATTTGAAAAAGCCATATAATATAGTAGAGGGACAAGTTTTGAATATTCCTACTGGAACTTTTAATATTTTTGATTATTATAAGGTAAGTAAGAATGATACTTTATATAAGATTGCAAGTGCCTATGGAACGAATAGTAAGACACTTTCTGCAATTAATGGTTTAAATGCTAATGAATATATTTATCCTGGACAAACGCTTCTTGTTCCTAAGGTGAATATACAAACATATATAACAAGTGATGGGGATACAATTACTTCTGTTGCTTCATATTTTAAAGTTGATCCACAAGATGTGTTATATAGTAATAATAGTATATATTTATTGCCTGATCAGCTTATTGTAAACCGTAAAATTTGATTTTTTTTAAGTTTTGTGGTATAATTAGTTTATTAACAGATGGCACATTATTCTAGTTAATAAGTTATCTATGAGGGTGGGCCTAAAAATCCACTAAAGAGCATATCTGTGAAGTCCTTGGTGTTTGCCTTTTACGCCCAGTTTAGGGTGGATGCTGAGGGTTAAGAATTTATGGACACTTACAATGGCATGTAAGGAATGTTTCCATTTATTCGTGGAGACTTATTATTGTGGAAAATCTATACAGACAACTTGATGATTTTCTACGAGATAAGAAAGAACCTATTATGTGGCGATGAGTTATGAATAGAGTAGCTTGACTTGAGTGATTAAGGGGGATAAAGGAACAATCTTATAATAATTGGCCAGTTATTATAGGAATCGCTTTTTGAAACTTTAGTTGCAAAAGAGTATTAATAGATAACAAGTTATTGGGGAAAACCCCTAGAGTGACATTCTATAAGATTTAAGTGCGTACTAAGTGGTAATCAAGTCGTAGATATGGTGACATACTACTGTTTCTTTTAAAAGGGAACTGCTTATCTGGTAACGGATAGTAAGAAATAGGGAAATCCAACTTGACCTAAGACGTAAAATTAATTATAGAATAGACCATTTATTTAGAGCGTTTGCTCTTTTTTTTTATTAAAAAAAATGCAAATTTTGCATTTTATATATATAGTTTTTCTATTTCTTCTAGTATTATTTCATAATTATTTATTATTATTCCATATTCTTTTTCTATTTCTTCTTTTGAAATGTATTTTTTTATTAAAGGACAATTATTGAACGCATACGATACTAGTGCGTTTTGATATTTTTTTTCTTCAATTTTTTTTGTATATAAAGGGGATAAATTGTTATATATAAAATTGTTTTCTTTTGGATTAAAATTATTTTTGAAAAAATACAACCAAGCATATTGATATAGGTTTTTAATATTGACATCTATACCATTAGTTATTTTTCCTTCTATAAAGGTAGCATTTCTTTTTAAGGCATTTATGTCTCTTAAGGTATAAAATTGTAGTTTTTCTTGTTTTTCTTTTTTTGGATATTTATTTATTTTTCCATCAATTGTGGATATTTTATTTAAACATAATGTTTTGTTTGAATTTAGTATCTTAAAGTTAAAGTTTTCTATATAGTTGAAGTCCATTCCGTTATTGTTTTTTTCATATAGTGCCGCTACTACGGGGAACTCTGAGTTTGTCTTTTTTATTGATTCAAATTCTTTACTTGAAAAAATTGTAGCATCTATCAATTTATAATTTTCTCTAAAATTATCTAATGATTTAAAATTTTGTTTTTTTATTAAATAGGCAAGTGGATGTAATATACATATGTATTTAGCATTTAATTTGTTATAGGCTTTTAAAAATGATATTCCAAAATCTCTTGATTTTATGTCTTCATCGCATAATATATTTCCTTTGTTGCCTTTTTTGTAGAGGCTTGTTATGTCATTGTAAGGTGGGTTTCCTATTATAATTAGTTCGTCATTTTTTTTGATGTTGTATTTTTTTCTATTTACGTTAAAAAGAGAGTTTTCTAGATAAAATTCTGTATTTGGAAATTGTTTTTTTAGTAGTTCGTATGATTGTTTATCAATTTCTGTTCCAAAACATTTTTTTCCTTTGTTTTGAAAGACTTTGATAAATGAACCATAACCTGCGCCGAAATCAGCAATTATTTTGTTATCGTCTATATATTTTTCAAGCATATTGTATACTATATTTACTAAATTTTCTGTCGTGAATATACTTCCGTTTTTAATGATATCTTCACGAGTTAGGTGGGTATTTTCTGATAGATTTATCATATTTTTAGTCTCCTTTGTTATTTTATTATAGCAAAATAGTTTTTTTTCTTCAATATATTGGTTGTTGTAATAATACATAAAAATTGTTAAAATAAATATATAATTATTAATTGGAGGTTATTTATGGTAGTTCCACAGATGAAATATGAAGTAAATGATTCTTATATTGATGTTTTTGTTCCTTTAACTAGTCAGGGAAAATTTAGATGTAAATATAGAGATCACTTTCAAGAATATGGAAAAAGTTTTGGACCTAAGTCTACTTTGATAAGTAAGAATAGTTATGTTGAATGGCAAATTGGTTATGATGTTAAGGTAAATGATGATAGTAAAACAACTGCTTTAACTAATTTAGTTTTTGTAGGTGCAAATGGAAAGAATAAGAATCCTTATGAATTATCAGAAATTTTTTATTATGCTTGTAAAATAGGTTTAATAAGTAAGAATGAAGTAGAAGATTTAATTAATTTTATAGAAAATATAAAAGAATTTTTACAGGATATGTATCCTATTAAAGCAATAGTTGAAGGCGAAGTTGAGATAAATAATGTTGATTTTTTTAAGTCTGTTATAACTCTTCCTACTTTTAATATGCTTAGTGATTCTTGTTCTATTGTATCTGAAATTACTATTCAAAAACAGCAATACGCTACTGGGGTTCAACCAATGCTTTATATGGATATTCCTATGTTAGAGTTTTTAAATAGTAATGAAATAATAGGAAATAATTCTAGTAAGATAAAGTATGGAATTCTTAGATTAGATAAACATAATATAGATGTTATTAAAAATTTGTTTTTATGTTTTGGTATGTGTTCTAGTGCTCATAATCATGATGTTTTGGAGATATTGAAGAAAATAAGAGAAGATGTTTTTAGGTGATAGCTATGGAAAAAAAGAAAAATAAGAATAAGACTGATAAGAATGTATCATGGATTTTATTAATTACTATTTTATCTTTTGTTATATCTTTTTTGCTTTCTTTGGTATCAGAACTTATAATACCTAAGGCAAATATATTGCTTTCAATTTTTCTGTTATTATTTTTTATATTTTTGGGTGTTATATTTGATATTATTGGGGTTTCTATTACAACAGCAGATGAAAAGATATTTCATTCTATGGCATCTCAAAAGATAAAAGGTTCTAAGATTGCAATAAAATTAATAAATAAAAGGGATAAGGCTTCATCTTTTTGTAATGATGTAATTGGAGATATTTGTGGTGTTATTAGTGGTTCTTGTGGACTTTCAATTGCGCTTAAACTTTCTAATATTTTAGATGTTAATTCTTTTTATTTAATACTTATATTAACTGGCGTTATTTCTGCTTTAACTATTGGAGGAAAAGCTATAGGAAAAGGTTTTGCTGTTAATAAGTGTAATGATATTTTGTTTGAAATATCTAAGATACTTTCGGTTTTTGGGAAAAAGTGAGAATTATGTGGAAATTTTTTGTTTTTTTTGGTATAATTTGTTAAGTTGAGAGGTGATATTATGAATTTACCAACTGTTTGTATAGTAGGGCGTCCAAATGTAGGAAAGTCTACTTTGTTTAATAAGTTAGTAGGAAAGAAAATATCTATTATTGAAGATACTCCTGGGGTTACTCGTGATAGGATTTATGGGGAAGTATCTTATGGAAAATATAAATTTAATTTAATTGATACTGGTGGTATTGATGTATCAAAGGATGTTTTTAATGATGAAATTAGAGTTCAAGTAGAAATTGGTATTTTAGAAGCTGATAAGATTATTTTTGTTGTTGATGGCAAGGAAGGACTTACATCAAATGATTTTGAAGTTCGTGATATGCTTAGAAAGTCTGGAAAAGAAGTTATTGTTGTAATAAATAAAGTTGATAGTAGACAATCTAAGGAACATTTATATGATTTTTATGAACTCGGTTTTGATAAGTTTATAGAAGTTAGTGCTGAACAAAATACTGGTATTTTAGATTTGCTTGATGAGATAGTTTTAGATTTTAAGCCTTATGAAAAGGAAGAATCTTCTAAGACTAGAATATGTGTAATAGGTAGACCTAATGTAGGTAAAAGTAGTTTAGTTAATGCTTTGTTAAATGAAGAAAGGGTTATTGTAAGTAATGTGGCTGGGACTACTCGTGATGCAGTTGATATTGATTTTAAATATGAAAAGTGTGATTATGTTTTAATAGATACTGCAGGTATGCGTAAGAAGGGTAAGATATTTGAAGTTATTGAAAAATATAGTTTGCTTAGAAGTATAAGGGCTATTGAACGCGCGGATGTTTGTCTTCTTGTTATAAATCGTGAAGAGGGAATAATAGAGCATGATAAGCATATAGCAAGTTATGCAATTGAAAGAGGAAAAGGATTAGTAATTGTTGTTAACAAGTGGGATACAGTTACTGAAAAGGATGAAGATATTAAGAAGTTTACTAAGGAAATAAGAGAAGAATTTAAATTTATTGATTATGTTCCAATAGTATTTTTGTCTGCACTTACTAAGAAGAGAATTCATACTTTAATGCCTGAGGTAAAACGTGTTTATGAAAATTTAAATAAAGAGGTTAAAACTTCGGTGTTAAATAATGTTATTATGGATGCTTATCAGTTAAATCCTGCTCCATCATATAAGGGAAGAAGACTTAAGATATATTATGTTCATCAGTCAAGTGTAAATCCTGTTAAGTTTACTTTTAATGTAAATGATAAGGGATTAGTTCATTTTTCGTATTTAAGATATTTAGAAAATAAAATAAGGGAAAACTTTGATTTTGAGGGTGTTCCTATAGAGATTGTGTTTAAAAATAAAACAGATATGGAATAACACAAAACCTCCTTTTTCATATAATGAATTAGGGGGTTTTTATGAGATTAAGTGATAATTTCTTTAAGAAAGTTGAAAATAAAACTAGTATAGATAAGGATACAATTTTATCTTTAGCGAGCAAACTTCAAGAAGGTAATATGAAAAATGAGGATGCTTTAAGAGATGTTATTAAGCAAATTAGTAAATTAACTGGTAAGGAAGTGTCTCAAGAGAAGGAAGATAAGATTATTAAAACTATTATGGATGATAAGGTTCCTAAAGATTTGGATAAATTTATTAAATAAGACTTTGGTCTTTTTTTATTATGTTTTTACTTGCAAACAATCGTTTGTTGTGATATGATTGATTTAGATGATAAGTAGGTGATTTTATGTATGCATATTTTTATGGAAAAGTTGTGGAACAAGGTTCATCTTATATAGTTATAGATGTTAATAATATTGGTTATTTAGTTTATGTTGCTAATCCTTATGCTTATGAAATTGATAAAGAGTATAAAGTTTATTTATATCAAGTTATTAAGGAAGATGAACATAGTTTATATGGTTTTAAAAATTTAGAAGAAAAGGAAATGTTTTTAAAACTTATAAGTGTTAAAGGGGTTGGACCAAAGATGGCTCTTCCTATGTTTGCTACTGGTTCTGTTAGTGGCATTTGTGATGCAATTGATAGGGAAAATATTTTATATCTTAAAAAGTTTCCTAAGATTGGTGAAAAGGTTGCTAGGCAGATTGTTCTTGATTTAAAAGGAAAGGTTGTTTCTAGTTCAAGTGGTAGTGATAGTTCATATGAAGAACTTAGAGATGTTTTAATTGGACTTGGTTATAAAGAAAAGGATTTTAAACATATTCTTGTTAAGATTGATAGTAGTTTAAGTATTGAAGAACAAGTTAAAGAAGCATTAAAATTATTACTTAGGTAGGTGGTTTTGTGAAGAAGAAATTGGAAGAAGAAAGGGAAGTAGAATTTGAAAGCTCTATTCGTCCTTCGTTAATTGATGAATATATCGGACAAAGTGAAGTTAAAGAAAACATGAAGGTGTTTATTGAAGCTGCTAAAATGCGTGGTGAAAGTTTAGATCATGTTTTGCTTTATGGTCCTCCTGGACTTGGTAAGACTACAATGGCTTATATTATTGCGAATGAACTTGGTGTTAATATAAAGACTGCAAGTGGGCCTTCTATTGAAAAAAGTGGAGATTTGGCGGCAGTTTTATCTAATTTGGAACCTGGTGATGTTTTGTTTATTGATGAGATACATCGTATGCCTAGATATATTGAGGAAATACTATATCCCGCGATGGAAGATTTTACTTTAGATATTATTATTGGTAGTGAAGGTTCTACTCGTAATATAAAAATTGATTTACCTCCATTTACTTTGGTTGGTGCTACTACTAGAGCAGGGGATTTAACTTCTCCACTTAGGGATCGATTTGGAATCGTTAATAAACTTCAATATTATACAGTTGAAGAACTTACTTTAATTGTAAAAAGAACTGCCAGAGTTCTTAAGGTTGAAATAGAAGATGACGCTGCAATTAGTCTTGCTAGAAGAAGTCGTGGGACGCCTAGAATAGCAAATAAATTATTAAAACGTGTTCGTGATTTTGCTTTAGTTGATGGAAGACCCATTATAGATTTAGATATAACTAATAAGGCTCTTGATAGATTAAAAATAGATAAAGTAGGACTTGATGAAACAGATAAGGAACTTTTGCTTACTATAATTGATAAATTTAATGGCGGACCTGTTGGAATAGATACTCTTGCTACTAGCATTGGTGAAGAAGTATCTACAATTGAAGATATGTATGAACCATATTTAATTCAAATAGGTTTTATGAAAAGAACTTCTCGTGGTAGAATTGCTACACAAGAAGCTTATAAGTATTTTAATAAATAATTAATTATACATAATAATTGCGGAATAACAGTATATTTGGTCTTCTCCGGATACTGCAATTGCTACTTGATATTTTATATCAATGACTTCTTTTTCTTCAATGAAGTCATTGATTTTTTCTTCTAAATCTTTTTCATGGTTTTCATCAAATATTTTTACTTTCATAATTTCTCCTTTTTAAATTATTATAGTTTAGTTGAAAGTAAAAAAATGTTGAAAAAGATTTTCTTTATAAAGATTTTAAGTTATGGTAGAATATAATTAAGTGAGGTGTTACTTATGAAAAAGGGTAGTTTAAAAAGTTATATTATATTATTTTTTATTATGACATTTACAATTCTTTTAACAATTTATGCTTTAAATTTATATAAACAATATAATGATTCTAAACTTGGAACTTCTGTTATTTCGTCTGTTTTAAGGGAAGTTAATTATAATGATTTAGATAATGTTGTAAGAGAAAGAGATTTTTTAGTAGTTTATATGTGTTCTTCTAGTGAGAGTAAGTGTCGTAATTTTGAAAATAAGTTTAAAGATTATATAGTTAAGAATAATTTGTCAGATGATATTGTATATTTAAATATAGGTTATAATAGTGATGAAAATCATTTACTTACTAGAATTTATAATGAATATAAACATGAAGATTTAATAAAAAAATTATATAATTATCCTTCAATTGTGGTTTTTAGTGGTGGTAAAATCATTGATTTGTTAAGTCCAAGTGACGATATTACTGATGTTAATAATTTAGTTAAAGAATTTTTGGAAGGTTATGAATTATGATAAATATTGTTTTATATGAACCAGAGATACCACAGAATACTGGTAATATTATTAGAAGTTGTGTTGCAACAAATAGTAAACTTCATTTAATCAAACCTCTTGGTTTTTCTTTAGATGAAAAATATGTAAAAAGAAGTAGTGTTAATTATTTTGATAAGTTAAATTTTGAAGTTTATGAAAATTTTGAAGATTTTTTAAATAAGAATGATGGAACATTTTATTATTTTACGAGATATGGTAAAAAACCTCATACTTCTTTTGATTATAGTAATAGTGATGAAAATATATATTTAATATTTGGTAAGGAATCCACTGGTATTCCTAAGGAATTATTAAAAGGAAATTTGGATAGATGTATGAGAATTCCTATGACTGAAAATGTTAGAGCTTTAAATTTATCAAATTGTGTTGCAATTGTTTTATATGAAGTTTTAAGACAGCAAGATTATAATGATTTATTAAGATGTGAACCGTTTAAAGGAGAAGATTTTTTAGAAGAGTAATATCTTCTTTTTTTTTCGACATTTTTTTTATTTTTGTTATTTTATACTAGTAGTGGTGATAATAATGAAAGTAAAATTTTTAGTGCCTATTGTTTTATCAATTGTTGTTGGTTTTTTAATAGGAAAAGTGTTTTTTAATGATTATAATGAAAATTCTTTATCTGTTTTTGAAGAGGGTGAAAAAGTTTATTTTGTTCAAATGGGTGTTTATTCTAGTTTAGAAGCTCTAAAGTCTAATGTGAAAAATTATAAAGACCATTTGTATTTAGAGGAAGAGGATGGATATCATTTGTATGTTGGAATTACAAAAAATAAAAAAACTGCAGAAAATATCAAGGTGTATTACGAGTCTTTAGCGAATAATATATATATAAAGGAAAAATATGTAAGTAATTATTCTTTTCTAAATATTTTAACTGAATATGATAAAATTACATCAATTGCTTCAAATGGTGAAGATTTAATTGGTATAGAAAAAATAGTTATTTCTAATTATAAGGAGATGGTAGTAGAAAATGGAGTTGTTAATTAAAGATGTTCCAAAAGAAGAAAGGCCTAGGGAAAGACTTCTTAGGTTTGGCACAGATAGTTTATCGAATATAGAACTTTTATCTATAATACTTAAATGTGGGACAAAAGGTGAAAGTGTAACTTCTGTTGCCACAAATCTATTGAAAAAAATTGAAAAGTTAGAAAATTTAAAAGAAATAAATATTGAAATGTTAAAAAGTATTAAGGGTATTGGGGAAGCTAAAGCTATAGAACTTTTGGCAACTATTGAACTAGGAAAGAGGCTTTATTTAATTAAAAGTAATTTAAATAAAGAAATTTATAATAATTCAAAAGTTATTTATGAATATAATAAATATTTATTTTGTGATAAGAAAAAGGAGTATTTTTACTGTTTATATTTAAATTCTAAAAAAGAGTTAATAGAAAGGAAGTTGTTATTTATGGGAACACTAAATAAAAGTATTGTGCATCCTAGAGAAATATTTAAGGAGGCATATTTGTTATCGGCTTCATCGATAGTTTGTATGCATAATCATCCAAGTGGTGATGTTTCGCCTAGTCCAGATGATGTATTTTTAACTAGATCACTTGTCGAAATTGGAAAGCTTCAGCAAATACCTGTTATTGATCATATTATCTTTGGTGATGACAATTATTATAGTTTTTTTGATAATGACAGTTTTATGAGGAAGATATGAAAAAATATAAAAAATTTTATAGGGTTCTTTTTCTTATTATATTTTCTTTAGCTTTATTTTTTATTATAAATAGTAAAATAAATTTTAATTTTAAGATTAAAGATCATTTTTTTAATATTTCCAAAATATATAATGAATTTTTATTATTTAAGGATTATAAGCATATTTATAATGAAAATAAGGATTTAAACATTAAACTTATGGAATATGAAAATAATAATTTAAAAGTTTCGGAGCTTGAAAAGGAAATACTAGAACTTAAAAGTGCACTTGGTTTAAAAAAGGTTTATTCTTTGTATGAACTTATTTATTCTACAATTATTATGAATGATAAAATGTATTTTCAAAATATAATAACTATTGATAAAGGATTAAATGATGGGTTAGAAACTGGTGATGCAGTTATTGCTAATGGTGGTTTAATTGGCGTGATTAATGATGCATTTGACAATAGTTCCACTGTCAAACTCTATAATGGCAAAGATGTAAACATATCTATCAAAGTGTCAAGTTCTAAGGAAAATATTTATGGTTCTGTTACTGAATTTAATGATGGTTTTTATTTAATAAAAGATATTAACAATTATGATAATGTAAAGTTAGGTGATAAGGTTATGACAACTGGAATGGGTAATTTGCCTAGTGGTATTTTACTTGGCACTGTCAAGGAAATAAAACAGGATAGTTTTGGAATAAGTAATATATTATATGTTAGTAATGATATTGATTTTAATAATATTAAATATGTAGCAGTTCTTAAGGAAGACAAATGATTTTTTTAATATTTGTATTGTTTTTAGATTTTAGTCTTTGGCAAATTATACCTTATTCTTATAATAATTTATCATATTTTACACCTATGATTTTTATTAGTTTTATTCCTATAATGTATTATTTATTTTCTAAAAAAAGTTTTTTTATTATTTTGATTGTTATTGGTTTTTTATATGATGTTTTTTATAGTTCTTTTATATTTTTAAATGTTTTAGTTTTGATTGTTATTGGTTTAATTATTCATTTATTAAATAGAAATAGAAAAGTTTTTAATTTGTTTTTGTCTTTTATATTATGTGTATTTTTGTATGATTTTTTAGTGCTTTTATTACTTAATTTACTTGGGTTTAGTTTTATGGATATAAATGATTTTTTTTATAAGTTTAGTCATTCTTTAATTTTGAATTATTTATTTTTTCTTATTTTTATTTTTGTATATAAAGGTCGTATTTTTGGTTATAATAAAAAACTTAAATATTAGTTATCTATCATATATTTTGGTAGGTGATAAAAATGGGTGAGTATAAGTCTGTTAATAAGTTTTTAATGAAACAAAAAAGTAAAAAAAGTATAAAAGGTTTTTTTGTTAAATTGTTATTTAAAGTTATGATTTGTATTGTTTTATTTTTGGTGGGGCTTATTGTTTTAAAGATAGATAAGAATAACAATCAAGTTATTTATAAGTATATATCTAGTCATAATATAAGTTTTGCTTCAATAAATAAGTGGTTTAAGGATAATTTTGGAGATATTTTGCCTTTTGAAAAAATAGTTAAAGATGATGTTGTTTCTGTTTTTAATGAAAGTTTATCATATAGTGATTCTAGCATTTACAAGGATGGAGTTAAACTTACTGTTGATGCTCAATATCTTGTTCCAATACTAGAAAGTGGGATAGTGGTTTTTTCTGGTGAAAAGGATGGATATGGAAAAACTGTTATTATTCAACAAGTTGATGGTGTTGATGTTTGGTATGGTAATATTTCAAATATAAGTGTTAATTTATATGATTATGTAAATAAAGGAGAGTTTTTGGGGGAAGCTAGTAGTAATTTATATTTAGTTTTTTCTAAAGATGGGGAGTATTTAGATTATCAAGAATATCTTAAATAAAATTTATATTCATCCTTTAACTATTTGCCTTTGTTTTTTAGTAGTTATTACTGGTATGTATAAAGAATTTATGATTATTTTTTCTCTTATTATTATTCATGAATTAGGACATTTAAGTGCTTCTTTGATATTTAAATGGAATTTAGATAAGATTTGTATTTATCCTTTTGGTGGCTGTGTTAAGTTTAATGAAAAATTAAATAAACCACTTTATGAGGAATTTTTAATTTTAATTTCTGGTCCAATGACTCAAATGTTATATTTTTTAATAATTTGTGTTATGTTTGATAATAATTTGATTAGTTATAGAAATTATTTACTTTTTAAGAATTATAATTTTGCTTTATTATTTTTTAATTTATTGCCTATTTATCCTCTTGATGGTGGTAAGATTTTAAATATAGTTTTAAATTATATATTTCCATTTAAGAAGGGAAATAAGATAGCTGTTTATGTATCTTTTTTATTTATAGTTTTTATTTTATTTAAAAGTTCCAATACAAATTTGACTTGTATGGTTTTAGTTTTATTTTATGAAGTTTTTATTTATTTAAGAAGACAAGATTATTTATATAACAGATTTTTACTTGAAAGATACTTGGATAAATTTAATTTTAAAAAAGTTAAAACAATCAAAGGATTTAATAATTTTTATAAAGATAGTAAACATGTTATAAAGAAGGATAATAAATATGTTACTGAAAAGGAATATTTAAAAGGAAGGTTTGGTGTAAAGTTATGAAGAAAGTTTTGTTAATTATTATATTATTTGTTATTGGTATTTATTTTTTGTATAGTGGATATAGTGATGAAAATAATGATAATTTTGTTAATAATGATTTAAATAATGAAGAAGTTAGGGGAGTTTTTATTTCTTATATAGATTATAGTCCTTTAAAGGGTAAGGATGAGGAATTGCAGAAACAATTTATTGATCAAATGATTGATAATGTTCATAGTTATGGGTTAAATAATGTTGTTTTGCAGGTTAGACCTTTTGCGGATGCAATTTATGAATCTAATTTATTTGAAACTTCTAGTGTTGTTGCGCTTAATGAAGGTGATGCTTTAAATTTTGATATTTTAGAGTATTTTATAGCTAAGTGTCATGAAAAAAAGATTAGTTTATATGCATGGATAAATCCTTATAGAATAAGAAATACTTCTGATACTAGTTCTATTAGTGAAGATTCATATTTTTATGATTGGATAAATTCAAATGATATTGAAGTTAGTGAAGGTGGTATTTATTTTAATCCTGCTAGTAGCAAAGTTTTAGAACTCATTTTAGATGGTGTTAAGGAAGTAGTTTCTAATTATGATGTTGATGGTGTTTTATATGATGATTATTTTTATCCAAGCAAGTCTATAGATGAGAAAAATTATAAGGATTATGTTAATAATGGTGGAAAACTTACTATAGAAGAATATAGGATTGATATTATAAATACTTTAATAAAGGAAAGTTATAAAACTGTTAAAAGTGTTCAAAAAGATGTTTTATTTGGTATATCTCCTTCAGGTAATATAGAGAATAATTTAAATGAAGAATATTTGGATGTGGAATATATTTTAAAAAATGAAGGATATTTAGATTTTATTATTCCACAAATTTATTATGGATTTGATAATTCTAATAAACCTTATATTGAAACAGTTGATACTTGGAATGATTTAATTAAGACAGATACTAAGTTATATATTGCTCTTTCAATTTATAAAGCTGGTTTAGAGGATACTTTTGCAGGAACTGGTAAAAATGAATGGATTGAAAATGATAATATAATAAAAAAACAAGTAATAATTGCGCGAAATAAGAGTAATTATAATGGATTTTTTGTATTTAGATATAGTTATTTATTTAATGACTTTGACAATGATGTTTTAAAGTTAGAAGTAGATAATTTAAAGAATTTGATTGATTAATAAAGATATATAGTTTGTTTATATCTTTTTTATTTTTTAATATTTTAATGCTATATTTTTTTAAAATTATGTGATATAATTTTTATACTAGGAGAGGATTTAATGGGGAATAAAATATTTAAGACATTAGATGAACAAATTGAAATTTTAAGAAGTAAGAATCTTGTTATAAATGATGAAAAGTATGCGAAAGAGATATTGCTTAGGGAAAATTATTTTTTTCTTAATGGTTATCGTCATCCTTTTATGAAGTCAAAAGATAATAAGGTATATATTGATGGAACTAGATTTGAAGAAGTGTATAGTTTACTTTTATTCGATAGGGAGCTAAGAAATATTATATTTAAAAATATTCTTATTATTGAAAATAATCTTAAGTCTATAATTTCATATCAATTATCATTAAAATATGGTTATAGGGAAAAGAATTATTTAAATCCTAATAATTTTAATACTTCTAGTGAAAAAAGAAGACAAGTTAATGATTTGTTAAATAAAATGAAAAGACAAATTAAGGTTAATGCAACACAACATTCTGCAACACAGCATTATATAAATAATTATGGTTATATTCCTTTATGGGTTTTAGTAAAGGTTTTATCTTTTGGTATTGTTACTGAGCTTTTTTCTATTTTGAAGAAGGAAGATCAATATGCAATTATTGATTTATATGATGTAGAACTTAGTCAATTTTTAGATTATCTTCCAATACTTTCGAATTATAGAAATTTATGTGCTCATGAGGATATTTTGTATGATAATAGAACATTTAAATATATAGATGATTGTAAATATCATAATTTACTTAAAATTCCTATTATGAATAATGAATTTATATATGGAAAGAATGATTTATTTGCGTTAATTATTATTATGAAGTCTATGCTTAAGGAATCTGAAGTTAGAAATTTAATGTTGGAACTTAAGAGTGTAATTGAAAATTTAGAGTATAATTTAAGAACTATTCCAATAAATAAAATTTTAGATAGAATGGGATTTCCTGAAAACTTTATGGATATTATTGATATAGAAAAGAGGGAGTTGTTTTTATGACAGAAAATAAAGTTGTTTCTAAAATAGTAATTTGTTTTGTAGTGTTTTTTATGGGTGTTTTTGCTACTATTCTTTGTATTTATAAATTTAAAGATCAGCTTTTTGGTGGTTATTCTTCATCAAATGGTGTTTGTTATACTGCTTGTGAAAATAAGGTTACAATTAACGAAAAGGGGATAAGTGATTCTGTTGATAAAATATATGATGCAGTTGTATTAATTCAAAATTTTAAGAATGATAAATTATATTCAACTGGAACTGGATTTGTATATAAAGTGGATTCTAAATATGGGTATTTACTTACTAATTATCATGTAGTTGGTGGTAATACTAGTTTAAAGGTTACTTTATCTAATGAAAAAACAGTTGATGCAACTTATTTAGGTGGAGATGAACTTTTGGATATAGCAGTTATTGCTATTGATAAAAGTGAAGTTTTAAAGGTTTCAGAACTTGGTTCTAGTGAGGAGTCAAAACTTGGTGATACTGTATTTACTATTGGAACTCCAGTGGATTTAGAGTATATGGGAACTGTTACAAAAGGAATTTTATCAGGTAAAGATAGGTTGGTAAGTGTTTCTAATACAAATGGTTCTGGAGATTATATAATGAAAGTTCTTCAAACAGATGCTGCGATTAATCCAGGTAATAGTGGTGGACCTTTAGTAAATTCAAATGGTGAAGTTATAGGAATAAATTCTTTGAAAATAGTTGAGGATGAAGTTGAAGGAATTGGATTTGCAATTCCGATTGAGGATGTTATGCTTCATGTTGAACAGTTTGAAAAAGGCGAAAAATTAGAAAGGCCTTTACTTGGTGTTTCTATGGTGAATGTAACTGATACATATTATTTGTATCAAAATAGAATTATGTTAGATAATTCTATAGAAAGTGGTGCGGTAGTAGTTGCAGTTGCAGATAATTCTCCTGCTGAGGGTTTACTTCAAAAGGGAGATGTTATTACTAAGGTTAATAATGAAAAAGTTAAGAGTGTTGGATATTTAAGATATGAGTTATATAAATATTCACCAGGAGACACTATTAAATTAACTTATGTAAGGGGTAAAGAAGTTAAAATAGTTGATATTAAATTAACATTAAATAACGAATAGTTAATGAAGTATGTTTTGCTTCATTTTCTTTTTTTTAGTATTATATATATGGAGGGATTTTATGAACAAAATAATTTTAAAAAGAGGTATAGCGTATATTATTGATATTTTAATTGTAAGTATTATTATAAGTGTTTTTTCTACTTTTGATTTTTTAAATATTAATTTAGATAAATATAGTGATTATCAGGAAAAGATTAATGAGGTTATGGTTTCATATAATGATAAGGAAATATCAGAGGAAGAATATAATCAACAAATAATTAGTTTAAGTTATGAAATGAATAGAACTGGCGTTAATTATAATGTTCTTGGTATTAGTGTTTTAATTTTATATTTTGTTGTTTTTCAATATTTTATGAAAGGGCAAACTGTTGGAAAGAAGTTAATGAAAATAAAGGTTACTTCTGATAATGGAGGAAAAGTTTCAATATTTAGTTATTTTATTAGAAGTTTAATTGTTAATAATTTATTTGCTACTATTTTATCAGTTGTTTTTGTATTAATTTTAAAAGAAAATATTTATTATTATGTTAATATGGGTTTTAATAATATTGGAACTGTTTTAATGTATGCTGCAATTATAATGATGTTTTGGAGATTTGATGGAAGAGGGCTTCATGATATTTTAGCTAAAACAAGTGTAGTTGATGTTAATTTAGAGGAAAAGAAAGATACTCATGTAATTGAAGCTGTTTATGATGAAAAAGAAATATAATTTTATTTTATTGATAAATTACACATTTTAAAGATGTGTTTTTTTTAAATATATCATTCTTAACATATAATTAAGTGTAAATAAAAAGAGGTGCACTTGTAATATGTTAGATAGTTTTTTAATGAAATTGATGAATGAAATAACTTTTCTAGAGAATAAGGAAAATGAATTAAAAAAACAAGGTTTAGAAATAGATGAACAAATAAATAGCTATAAAATTATGATAAAAACAATTGAAGAAGATAAAAAGAATAAAGAAAGAATTATAAATGGAAAAATAGAAATTATTAAAAATTTAGTAAAAATAATTCAATCTTTAATTCAAATGACAACAATAATATTGTGTGTAATATTTTCATATTATTTAGGTTATAGTTATTTTGGTGAAACGCAAATTAGACAAATTTTATTGGGAGTATCAAATTTTATTTTAAGTTCAGGTTGTTTTTTAACTATGGAAAATAAGTTATTTAAAAAGGTTAATAATATTTATATTGAAAAAATAAAAAATAAAGAAGAAAATCAAGAAATATTAATTGAAATACGAAATTTAGAAGGAAAAATAAATATAGAAAATTTAAAATTAGAAAAATTAGAAGTTTTAAAGGAAAGAAAAATAAAGTTATGTGAATTATATCAAAGGGAAATAAATATAAAAAAGAGTATGCTTAATTATATTGAAAATGGTGAAAATAGAAGTTTAATGTATCCTGTTAAGATAAAGAGAGTAAAAATAAAAAAAATTAGAAAATAATTTGCTATTTCCTAATTTTTCTTTTTATTAGTTCATCTTCCAAAAATTTATCCCAACTAAATATTAAATCTAGTGCATAGTCATAATCCTTATAATTAAAATCTATCTTTTTAAAATAATTAAGAGAATTATTCCCGGTGTATTTAAAACTTTTATCAAATAAATAAAAAGCCTTTTCCGGATCATATTCAAAAGTTCTTAATAAATGAAGAGCTATGACTGAAGAACTAGAATATCTTAGTGAACTTACAAAGTTAGATTCTTTAAAATAATCAGTATCATAATTAAGATTAAAATTTGCGAATAATGATTGATTATTTATCTTATCAGATAAATTTATTTTTTTA
>JAZNOG010000025.1:0-8963 GCA_045580645.1 Bacilli bacterium | reverse complement strand
AATATAAAAGAATAAAATTTTTGTTTCATATAATTAACACTTTCCTGTTATAATTATATTGGAGAGATTAAATATGATACATAAAATAAAAACAAAAATAGAAAATATAATAAAAAATCCAAAACTTTTATTAGATTATTTGTTGCCTATTTTAATAACAATAATTTTAATTATACCAGTTCCATACTATGTAACAATAGGTGGTGGTGCTTTAAATGTTGATAAGAAAATTAAAATTGAAAATAGTTATGAAGAGGAAGGATCATTTAATTTAGCATATGTAAGTGAAGTAAAAGGTAATGTTTTATTCTATTTACTTGCCAAAATAATACCAGGTTATGAATTAGAAAAAATAGAAGATATCACTATAGAAGAAGAAAATATAGAAGATTATAAATTTAGAGAAAAATTATATTTTAGAAATTCATTAAGTAGCGCAACAAAAGTAGCCTATACTCACGCAAATAAAAATATTTATTTAAAAGAAAATAATCTTTATGTTATTTATGTAGATAAAAATGCTAAAACAAACCTTTTAGTAGGGGATAAAATATTAAAATTTGATAATTTGAAAATAGAAAGCACAGAAGATTTAAGTAATATTTTAAATAATTATTCTATAGATAATGAAATAAAAATAACTGTTTTAAGAGATGATGAATTAGTTGAAACTACATCTAAAATAATAGAAATTGATAAAGAAAAGAAATTAGGGATTTATTTATTAGATAATAAAATATATAACACAACTCCTAAAATAGAATTTAACTTTACAGAAAAAGAATCAGGACCTTCCGGTGGTCTTACTGTAGCATTAAATATTTATAATAAATTAGTAAAAGAAGATATAACAAAAGGTTATAAAATAGTGGGAACTGGAACAATTGATGAAGAAGGAAATGTTGGAGAAATAGGTGGAGTTAAATACAAATTAAAAGGCGCTATTAAAGCAAAGGCAGATATTTTTATTGTTCCTAAAGAAAACTATAAAGAGGCTAAAAAAATTATTAAAGAAAAAGGTTATAAAATAAAACTAATTGGAGTATCTACCTTTGAAGAAACTTTAAAAGAGTTAAATAAATTATAAGAGCATTTAAAGATTAAATAAATGCTTTTTATATATTAAAAAAACAAAAAAACTTTCAAAATAAATAGATTAAAAATCAAATTTTATGTATAATAACTTTTAGGTGAGAAGTAATGAAACGTAGTGAAGTAGATAGAACAAAATTAGCGCCTATGATGCTTCAATATATGGAAGTAAAAGATAAATATGAAGATACACTACTTTTCTATCGAATAGGAGATTTTTATGAAATGTTCTTTGAAGATGCCATAACAGCATCTAAAGAATTAGAGTTAACTTTAACAGGAAGAAATAGTGGTTTAGATGAAAGAGTTCCAATGTGTGGTGTTCCGCATCATGCTTATTTGTCATACTTAGAAAAACTTGTTTCTAAGGGATATAAAGTTGCTATATGTGAACAATTAACTGAGGCAAATAAAAAAGGTTTAGTAGAAAGAGGAATTACTCAAGTAGTAACAAAAGGGACATTAATGGATCAGACAGCTTTGGATGAAAAAGATAATAACTACATAGGAAGTGTCTATGATTTTACCCATTGTTTTGCTATAAGTTATGCAGATATATCTACTGGGGATTTTTATACAAAATTGGTAGATCATAATAATGAAAAATTAATAAATGAAGTGTTAAGGTTAAATATAAAAGAATTAATTGTTAATAATAAAATAGATCGCGCTATTATAAATGTATTAAGGGAAAATTATTCTCTTTTAATAACTATAAGTGATGACCTATTAGAAGAAAAATATAAACATGTTTATGAAAATATAAATGATTTAAGAATGGTAACTTCTATAAAACACTTGTTATCATATCTTCAAACAACAAAAATAGGAACTTTATCACATTTGAAAGAGGCAAAACTAGTAGATAAAACTAAGACTTTAGAAATTGATATTCATTCTAAAAGAAATTTAGAATTAGTAGAAACCTTAAGATTAAAAGAAAGAACATATT
The DNA here is from genome assembly GCA_045580645.1 of Bacilli bacterium. Classification (GTDB taxonomy): domain Bacteria; phylum Bacillota_I; class Bacilli_A; order RF39; family UBA660; genus HGM10836. The sequence goes on along the minus strand of JAZNOG010000025.1, from coordinate 6,919 downwards.
CTTTGTTGTGGCTTTTAGATAAAACAAAAACTGCTATGGGTTCTAGAACTTTAAAAAGTTATATAGAAAACCCTTTAACTGATAAGGAAGAAATAGAAAGAAGATATAATTATATATCAACTTTACTTACAGAGTTTATTTTAAAAGAAGAATTAAGGACATCACTTGATGATGTTTATGATTTAGAAAGATTATGTGGAAGAATTAGTTATGGTAATTTAAATGCTAGGGATTTAATACAATTAAAAAATTCTTTAAAAGTTTTACCAACTATAAAAGATATTTTAGAAAAAATTGGTTATGATAAATCTTTTGATTCATTAGGAACTTTATATAATTTGTTAGAAAATTCAATAAATGAAGATTCTCCAATTACGGTAAAAGAAGGAAATATTATTAAAAATGGTTATAATGAGGAACTTGATGAATTAAGAAAACTTTCTAGTGGTGGAAAAGATTTTATTTTAAAACTTGAACAAGAAGAAAAAGAAAGAACTAAAATAAAGACTTTGAAAGTTGGATTTAATAAAGTATTTGGTTATTTTATTGAAGTTCCAAAAGGAAGTATTCCTTTAATAAAAGAAGAGTATGGTTATATTAGAAAACAAACTCTTGCGGGTGCTGAAAGATATATTACAAATAAATTAAAAGAAAAAGAAGATTTAATTTTAAATTCAGAAGAAAAGAGTATGGCTTTAGAGTATAATTTGTTTTTGCAAATTAGGGATGAGGTTAGAAAATATATTAGTTTAATTCAAAATGCATCACAAGTTATAAGTGAAATAGATGTTTTGCAATCATTTGCAATATGTGCTGAACAAAATAATTATGTTAGGCCTACTTTAACTGATAAAAATATTATTGATATTAAAAATGGTAGACATCCAGTAATAGAAAAGGTTTCAAAGAAAGAATATGTTCCTAATGATGTCTATATGGATGAAAAAACAAATGTCCTTTTAATAACTGGTCCAAATATGAGTGGAAAATCAACATATATGAGAATGCTTGCAATTATAGGTATAATGGCTCAAATAGGTTCTTTTGTTCCTTGTAAAGAGGCAACACTTCCTATATTTGATAAAATATTTACTAGAATTGGTGCAAGTGATGACTTAGTAAGTGGTGAATCAACATTTATGGTTGAGATGAAAGAAGCAAATAATGCTATAGAAAATGCTACTGAAAATAGTTTAATTTTATTTGATGAATTAGGTCGAGGAACTGCAACTTATGATGGTATGAGTTTGGCACAAGCAATACTTGAACACATTCATGATACAGTAAAAGCAAAAACATTATTTTCAACTCATTATCATGAACTTACAAGTTTGGAGAAGAACTTAAGAAATTTAAAAAATGTTCATGTTAAAGCAAAGGAAGAAAATGATAATATAATATTTTTGCATAAAATACAAAATGGTGCAGTTGATAAAAGTTATGGTATTCATGTAGCGTCTTTAGTTAAACTTCCTAAGACAATAATTGATCGTGCAAAAGAAATATTAGATATTTATGAAAATACAAAAACAAAAAAAGAAGTTTGGACTCAGACTAGTTTATTTTTAGATTTTAATCCAAAAGAAGAAAATAAGATAGAAAAACGTTTAAAAGAAATAAACACTTTAGAAATAACACCGCTTGAAGCGTTAAATATTTTAGATGAATTAAAAAAACAAATAGAAGAGGATAAATAATATGGGAAAATTATATGTGGTATCAACACCAATAGGAAATTTAAAAGATATAACTTTAAGAGCAATAGAGGTTTTAAAAACTGTAGATTTAATTTTATGTGAAGATACAAGACAAAGTATAAAATTATTAAATCATTATGATATAAAAAACAAACTAGAATCTTATCATAAATTTAATGAAATGGAAAAGACAAATAAAATACTAAAAGAATTAGAAACAAAAGATATAGCGTTAATAAGTGATGCAGGAACTCCTTGTGTTTCTGATCCCGGGTATATTCTTATAAAAGAAGCAAGAGAAAATAATATAGAAGTTATACCAGTAGGAGGTATATCAGCTTGTATAACAGCATTATCAGTAAGTGGTTTAGATTCTAATAAGTTTTCTTTTTATGGTTTTTTTCCAAGAGAAACAAAGGATAAAAATAAATTAATTGAAGAATTAGAGAAAAATCCTGTAAATACTTTAATTTTTTATGAATCTCCTAAAAGGATAATAAATACATTAGAATACTTATATGAAAAACTAGGTAATATAAGTATAAGTGTATTTTCTGATCTTACTAAATTACATGAGAAAAATTATTATGGAAGAATAAATAAAGTGATAAATGAATTAAAAGAAAATCCTAAATCAAATTTAGGAGAGTATACATTTATACTAGAAAAAGGTGTGAAAAAAGAAGATGAAATTCAAGTTTCTTTAGAGGCACAATTAATAGATATAATGATAAAAAACAATATTACTTTAAAAGAAGCAATTGCAATTTTAAATAATGACAGTGATATATCAAAGAAAGATATTTATAATGCTTCATTAAATTTAAAAAATATATTGAAATAAAATATAAAAAATACTCTAAATGGGTATTTTTCTATTGTAAAATAAAAAAATATATATTATAATTATTATGATATAGTAGGCGATAGAAAAGGGTGTTTATAAATGAAACAATGTATGATTAAAATTCGTAATTTTTTTAGAAATGCATCGAAAAAGAAATTAATTGCTATTTTTGGAATAGTTTTATCTTCCATTTTAATTATAGCGGGTGCTACTTATGCTTATGTTAGTTTTACTATTACTGGAACGAAGGATAATTTGATAAAAGCAGGATGTTTAAAAATTGATTTAACAGAAGCTAATAATATTAATTTAACAAATGCTGTTTCAGTTTTGGATGAACAAAGTTTAAATTTAGAACCATATAAATATACTATAACTAATACGTGTACAACAGATGCTTATTATGAAGCTAATTTAACTGTTTTAAATACCTCTAATATTGAAAATGTTTCAAAAATGAAGGTTTCTTTAAGGGGAGATAGTTATTTGGCACCAACTATAATATCAGCTTTAGGGTCTGGAAATTTGCCAGAAACTCAGACTGATGTATCTCTTGTATATTTGTTAGATTCAGGGTATTTAAAGGTTGGTGAAACCAAAACATTTGAACTTAGAATGTGGATAGCTTCGGAAACTACCGATATAACAGGGGCTTTGGATGCTAGAATTGTTATGTCTGCTATTTCTAAAGAAGGACCAAGATATAAGTCAAATACATCTGGATATACAGTTTTGAAAAATACTGCATTAGCTAGTGAAACAGGACTTAATCCTAGTTATTCGTATATTGCACCTTATGTAGATGCAAATAATAAATATACACAAACAAGTGGTTTATTCAAATTAAAAGATAAAAATAATAATTTGGAATATTATTTCAGAGGAAAAGTAGAAAATAATTATTTAACATTTGCGGGAAAAACATGGAGAATAATAAAAATAAATGAAGATGGTAGTTTGAAATTGATACTTGATGATGTTTTATCAACTAGTGCTTATTCAAGTGCGTCAACTACAGATTCTTTAAATTATTCTAGTAGTTTGATTTCAACATCTTTACAATCTTGGTATAATGATAATCTTAAAACAAATGAGAATTATATAGTTAATTATAATTATTGTAATGATTTAAGTAATGCAAATAATTATTATGGAGCATATACAAGAAATGTTACAAGTAATAGTCCATCATATTTTTGTGCTTCTGATTTAATTAATCTTAATATTGGACTTATTACTGCTGATGAAATAGCTTATGCTGGTGGATTATATAATACAAATAATACAGAATATTATTTATATAAAAATAGTTCATGGTGGACAATGTCACCTGCTTATTATAATAGTGGAGCATATATGTTTAATGTAGATGCAAATGGTGCGCTTAAAACAACATTAACTACGGCATCTAATATTTATATTAGACCTGTTATAAATTTAACAAAGGATGCAATGTTATCTGGAAATGGAACTTTAAATTCAAAATATAACGTAATAGGATTTTTTACTGATGATGAGGTTTATGTTGATACAATACCTCCTGTTATTTCATTTGCTAGATCTAATGCATCTAATCAAATATTAGTGGGCGCTACAGATGGTGCTAGAGGTTCTGGAATAGGTGGATATTATATTTCTGCTGATTCAACTACTCCTACTAATAGTTCAGAAGGATGGATGAATATAAAAACAGAAAATTTTGTTACAGATAATGCATATGATCCTGGAACTTATTATGTTTGGGTTAAAGATATTTCTGGAAATATAAGCGATTATAAAAAAGTAATTGTTTCTGAAAAGATGAATAATCCAGATTTAGCAAGTAATATGATTCCTGTATATTATGATGAAACTTCAAAAGTATGGAGAAAAGCAGATAGTAGCAATATATCTGAAAAACATAAATGGTTTGATTATAGTAGTAAAATGTGGGCAAATGCTGTAACAGTAAGAGATTTTGGTTTTGAAGATTTATCGAATAATGATACGGGAGCGACAATAATTGATGCAACATTAAGTAGCGAAGGTTTGTCTTTTGATGGTGTTGATGGTGCAATAAGGGTTGATGATGGTTTTGGAGTAACACTTCCTGCTACTTATTCAGCTACATTTAAAGTAGATGATTTTGGTTCTTCTTATGTAGTGTTTATTGATAATGATACTAAAATAGCATTATATGTTAGTACCGAAGGAAATTTTTATGCTACTGTTGGTAGTTCTTATTCTAGGTTTGATGCGGGGCTTTCTGCAAATAAATTTTACAATGTAACTGTTGTTGCAAACAGTCTTTCTGATATAACTGTATATGTGGATGGTGTTTCTGTATCTAAAAGCACAACGACTAGTTCTGTTAGCACTACTGATGAACGTTCATATATTGGAAGAAGGAATTATGATACTGACAGTGTTTTGGATGGAATAATAAAAAATATAATGGTTTGGGATGAAGTTTTGTCTCAAGAACAAATTGAATCATTGGCTAACAATAATGAATATCAAAATGTTCCTAAAAATAATTTAACAACATATTTTGATTTTACTAAACCAATTACTCGTGCCGAGGCAGTAAATTTTGGAGCAGGAGATATAATTCCAATGAATCTAATTAATACGATGTGGGTTTGGATACCAAGATTTAACGCTACTGATAATGGAACTTATAATGGTGGAACTCAAACAAGTCCTGGAGCTTTTAATATAGAATTTGTAAAAAATACAGAACCAGCTCATGATGCTTTTACTTTTGATGGAAAAGAAAGAAATGGATTTTGGTTTGCTAAATTTGAAGCAGGTAAAGATAGATTATGTGCTAGTTCTGGATCTTCTTCATCAGGTTCTGGATGTAATTTAACAACTGTTAGTCCATTAATAAAACCTAATGTTAATACTTGGAGGGGAGCCTCTGTTTATGCATTTTATATAGCAGGTAGAAATATGGAATCTGAAAGTAACGATTATGGATTTGATTCAAATGAAGTTGATACTCATATGATTAAAAATAATGAGTGGGGGGCAGTTGCTTATTTATCACAGAGTATATATGGAAGATGTGAGACTATGACTAGTTGTTCTAGAATTACTAAAAACAATTCTTCTTTATCTATACCTGGAATCGGTGGAGATGTTGTTGATGAAACTGAGTCAGATACTAACTATAAGTTAGCTGCAAATAAATATAATGGAGAATTTGGAATGCTTGCTTCAACCACAGGTAATATTTATGGAATATATGATATGGTTGGTGGAGTATGGGAATATGTAATGGGAAATTATAATAAAACGCTTGGAAGTTCAGGTTTTAGTAGTTTACCTAATGCAAAATATTATAACCTTTATACTACTGAGGCAGCATATACATCTGCTGGATTACAACATGCTATATTTGAGACTGGTGGTTGGTTTGAATCAACTGCATATTTGCCTAGTTCTTCTTATCCTTTTTCTACACGTGGTGCAGTATATAATACATCGGCTTATAATGCTCATATTTTTAGAGCAGATAACAATTATGGTGGCCCTTCTACCACTATTACTTCAAGATATACAGCAATTGTTAATTAAAATAAAAAACCCTAGTTCAAATTAACATGAATTAGGGTTTTATTTTATTTAATAAAATGTTAAAATTATTTTGTTGGTGATTATATGAATAAAATAATTTTAGTTAACAAGGAAAAAAATTGGACATCAAGAGATGTTGTAAATTTTATATCAAAAAAGTTTAATAATAAAAAGGTTGGTCATTTTGGAACTTTAGATCCTTTGGCTACAGGATTGCTTGTTATTGGAATTGGTTCTTTTACTAAAGTTGGTAATTTATTTACTTATGATACAAAAGAATATATTTGTGAAGTCTTATTAGGTGTGTCCACTAATACTTATGATGTAACTGGAGATATTTTAAGAAAAGAAAATTTTAATGTAACAAAAGAAGAATTAGAAACAGTTTTAAATAGTTTTAAAAAAACATATAATCAAGAAGTTCCAATATATTCTGCAGTAAAGGTCAATGGAAAAAAACTTTATGAATATGCTAGAAATAATGAAGAAGTAGATTTGCCTAAAAAAGAGGTAACTATATATGATATAGCCTTTTTAGATTTATATAATAAAGATGATAATACTTATTTTAGATTTAAATGTAAGGTAAGTAAGGGAACATATATTAGAAGTTTGATTAACGATATATCTAAAGAGTTAAATATACCAATGTGTATGTCAAATTTACAAAGAATTAAACAAGATAAATTATCAATTAATGATTCTTATACTATTGAAGATATAAAAAATGATAATTATAGGTTACTTAATTTAGAAGATATTTTTGATATACAAAAAATAGAAATAGAAGAGAAATTAGAAAAGAAAATAATAA
>JAZNOG010000024.1:0-19297 GCA_045580645.1 Bacilli bacterium | reverse complement strand
AGACGAACAACCTAATATGCCTAAAAGATATGTGATAAACGATAAAGTTACAGTATTAATGTGGAAAGATGGCACAAAAACAATAATAAGAAGATGCAAAGGTGACCCATTTAATGCAAGACTAGGATTTTTAACAGCATTTTTTCAACATCATTCTGGATTAAGTAAAAATAAAGCTAATAAATATTTAGCTAGTTTAGTAGTTGAAGAACCTAAAGAAAAGGAAGAAAAATCTATGACATTAAAAGTAGGAGACAAAGTAAGAGTTAGAAAAGACTTAGAAGTTGAAAAAATATATGGAACAGAAATGTTTGTTAAACCAATGAGTAAACTTTTAGGGAAAGAAGCCACAATAAAAAATGTTTTTGAAGATGGAACATATTATCTTGAAGAAGATGATAGTTGGCTACCTTTTAATTGGACAAATGAAATGTTTGAATTTACAAAGAAACCTAAACATATGAAGGAGGATGCAAAAGATGGAAGAGAAGATAAAAATTAGAGCTTTAAGAGCTGATGAAATAGAAGTAAGAGTTGGACAAGTTACAGAAAAAGGAGTTTCATTATTACTTTATAAAGATTCAAGATGTGACAAAAGAATATTAGATGAAACATTTGGAGTAGATGGATGGGCTAACTGTTACTCAGAAATAAAAGGAAACTTATTCTGTTCAATAATGCTACAAGATAAACACACAGGAATGTGGATACAAAAACAAGATTGTGGTGTTGAAAGTAACACAGAAAAAGAAAAAGGAGAGGCTTCAGATGCTTTCAAAAGAGCAGGATTTAATGTAGGAATAGGTAGAGAATTATATACTAAAATATTTATCTTTGTAAAAGTACCAACAAAAGTAAGAACTAGAACAGTTAATGGTAAAACTGAAACTGTAATTGTTAATGGAAAAAAAGTATATGACTTAGAAAATCCATTTGAAAAATGGTATGTAAGTAAAATCAATACAAACAATGAAACTGAAAAAATTGAATATTTACAAATCGCAAATAGCAAAGATGAAGTGGTATTCACATATGGAAAACCAATTCCAGAAACAAAGAAAGTAGAAGTAAAACCAGAAGAAGAAAAAACAATAACAGTAGATGAACAAAAAAATCTATTTACTTTAGCAAACAAAAATAATGATATCGTAAAGAATGTAATTGGAAGATATAAATATGAAAAAACAGCTGAAATAAAAGTAAGCGATTATGAACAAATCTGCAAAGAAATTGAAGCAGAAGTATTAATGTAATAGGGGGAATTTAAAATGAGTGGATTAGGTAAATTTGTAGAAATGATGATGAGTGACGAATACTTACATAAAAGAAAATCAATGGAAAAAGTATGGAATAACTTTGTTAGTGAAGATAAGATTGCTGAAAGTTTATCTCAAAAAGATTATCCAACAACATTAGGAACTTCAATAGCACTAATAAGTTTAGGAACAGAATTATTAAAATTAAAGAAATTAGAAAAGAAAGCAAAAGATAGAATGTTTCTAATTAACCAAATAGAAAAAGGATTAAAAATAATGAAAGATTACACAGAGGAGGAATTAAAATGCAAATAATTGGTGAAGTAACAGTATTAAAAGATAATAGGGGAATATGCAAAGTAGGAATTGCTAATAAAGAGTTACAAGCAGACGGAACTGAAGTAACTAAATTTATGAGAATGAATATAGGTTTTAGAAAAGGTGTAGAAGTCAAAAATAAATCAAAAATTAATATAAAAGATGGATTTTTAACTTTCTTCAGAATTGAAACAGACCAAGTAAATGAAAATGGAGAGAAGATATATAAATCTTATCCTAAAATTATGGTTATGGATTTTGAAGTTATAGAAGAAGGAACAGATGAAGTATATCAACACAAAGAATATACATCAACACAAGAAACTGAAGTTGGTTCAGAATTTGTGCCAGATGATGAATTACCATTTTAATATAGGAGGATAAAGATATGAAAGAAACACAAGCATTTAATGATATTAAAAAAATAATAATAGGAACAGTATTAATTTTAATAGTTATCATAATAGCTAATATGATGACAACAGTACCAACAGGACACGTTGGAATTAAAACAAGATTTGGGAAAGTACAAGATACAACAATACAAGAAGGATTAAACATTAAAGTACCTTTTATAGAAAAAATAGTAAGAATAGATTGTAGAACACAAAAAATAGAATTAACAAGTGCTACAGCTACAAAAGATTTACAAGAAGTAACATTTAAAATAGCAGTAAATTATAACATTGTTAAAAAAACTGCAAATGAATTATATAGAGATACAGGAATTAACTTTCAAGATATAATTGTAAATCCTGCAATATTAGAAAGTATAAAAGCAGTTACAGCACAATATAAAGCAGATGAACTTATAACAAAAAGAAGTGAAGTATCAAATAAAATGCAAGAAACATTAAAAGAAAAAATAGAAACAAAAGGATTTAATGTTGTAGATTTTAATATCATAGATTTAGATTTCTCAGCTGAATATAATCAAGCAATAGAGAAAAAACAAGTTGCAGAGCAACAAGCAAAACAAGCAGAATATGAATTACAAAAAGCAAAAGTAGAAAATGAAAAGAAAGTTGCAAATGCAAAAGCTGAAGCTGAAGTAATGAGATTACAAAACCAAGAAATTACAGAAAAAACATTACAATTAAAAGAATTAGAAGTACAAGAAAAAATGATAGAAAAATGGAATGGACAACTTCCTACAACAACATTAGGAGATAATATACCTTTAATCAATAAGATAGGTGATTAATATGGCAGTATTTAGAGTAGAAAAGAATAACAACTACACTGTAATGAGCAACAAGCATTTAAGGGATAAGAAATTATCCCTTAAAGCTAAAGGTTTACTATCATTTATGCTTAGTTTACCAGAAGATTGGGATTACTCACTAAATGGATTGACTGCTATATTAAAAGAAAATGAAACAGCTATTAAAACAGCCTTAGATGAATTAAAACAGTATAAATATTTAGTTATACAAAAAACTCAAAACGATAAGGGATTATTTGAATATACATACAATATTTATGAGAATCCACACCTAGATTATCCAGAGGTGGAAAATCCAGTGCTGGAAGTTCCAGAGGTGGAAAATCAGACCCAAATAAATACTAATATAATAAATACTAATAATAATGACTCAGAAGAATTAGCTGATAATTTTGATAAGATATGGGCTTTATATCCTCGTAAAGATGGTAAAAATACAGCATTTAATCATTACAAGTCGTGGTTAAAAGGTAAAAAGTATGCAGGCAGAACAGTTAAGCTTACAAATAAGCAGATGTGGTTTGCAACAAAGAAATATGCAGACTTAATGTTACAAGAAAAACGTGAAAAACAATATATAAAAATGGGAAGTACATTTTTTAACGAAACTATTATGGAATATGTGGAGGAAGAATAAATGGGAGATTTCGAAGTAGGAGATATTATAAAAGGGATAAAACTAGAGGAGTATAAGCGCTATGGAATTACAAACGAAAAAATGCTAAAAGCAAAAGTGCTTAAACTAAACAAAGATATTATGGATATAGAAATATTAGAACATTTAGACAAAGAAAATATTGGAAAAATATATCCAGTAAGAAATAGCTTTACTTATTTTCAATACTGTTATCCAAAATTAAATAGAGGGGATTTAGTAAAGATAAATAAAAGAGCAACCATTGAAGATTTAATTAGTAATTATTGGGAAGGATGTCAATTAAGTACAACAGAATTTATTAAAGAATATGCAGGTTTAGATAAAGAATTTGTAGTAGATGATGTCGATGGAGGAGCAATATTACTAAAAGGAATAAAATATCCAGTTACTAAAAGTATTCTTAGAGTTGTGGGTAAAGCACACAAAGAGATGACAATAGGTGAAATTGAAAAAGAACTAGGATATAAAGTAAAAATTATAAAAGATGAATAATAAAGATGAATTAAAAGAAATTTTAACACCAACTGTTGTAGTACAACATTATTTAGGACAACCTGTTAAAAGTAATAATTTAGGAATGTGGTATAAAAGCCCATTTAGGAGTGAGAGGACAGCGAGTTTCCTAGTAAGTGATGTTAAAGGAATACACGATTTTGGAACAAGCGAACATTATGATGTTATTAGCTTTGTTCAAGAATTATTTCATATTGATTTTTTGATGGCAGTGAATAAATTGTCTTATGATTTTGGGATAGCTCAAGATAGAGAAAGTTCAAAAGAATTAAATAAGTATTTAATAAGACGTAAAGAAGAAGAAATTGAAATAAAAAGGAATCTAAATAGTTGGTTTAATGATACATATATACAGTTATGTGAAGAAATAAAACAGTGGAAGAAAACGATTCCACATTTAAAACAAGAAGCTTTAGCATTGGCTTATACAATAGATGCTAAATTAGAATATTTAATAGAGCTTTTTATAAATGCAACAGAAGAAGACAAACTAGAATTGTGGAAAGCTAGAGAAGATATACAAAAATATATTTAAAGTAGGTGAGAATCTTGCAAAATATAACAGAAAAAGAACAATCTGAATTGCTTGGTAGACCACCTCAACAACCATTATATTATAAATTTGGAGATTATAAATACAATACAGATTCGAAAGAAAGAGTGCTTTCTGGAATATATGAATTAGATTATCTCATTAAAGGCTTTGAATTAGGCTGTGTAACTATTTGGACAGGTGGAACAAATGCAGGAAAGACAACAGTTATGACAATGGTTACAAAGCAAACAATAGCACAGAACGAAAAAGTATTTTACTTTAATGGAGAGCAGACAAAAGATGATTTTAAAAACAATTTATATAAACAAACAGTAGAGAGGAAAGATATTTATTCAAAACAATATAAAGATAGTAATGTTTTTGATACTTTTGTTGCCGATAAAGAAGTTGAGAGACTAAATAGGATATATGGAGATAGCTTAATTGTATACAACAACGAAGCACCTAGAACAATAGATTTTTTAATAAGAGCTATGGAAGAAGTTAGAGTGAAATATGGTGTAAGAGTATTTATGCTAGATAATTTTATGCAAATAGATACGTCTACAAGCGACGAATATAGAGAACAAAAAGATATTATGGAAAAACTTAGAACGTTTGCAGTAAACAAGAATGTACATATACATTTAGTAGTTCACCAAAAGAAAACTGATAAAACAAATCCAAGAATAACAATATACGATGTTTTTGGAAGTTCTAACTTAGTAAATAAAGCTTACAATGTAATTTCAATAATAAGGGTAGATGGTTTGGATGAGGACAATGGAGAGTATAAGAGACTAAGCAAAGCGATGTTTAAAGATAAATATGACATAACACAGACTAGCACAATTTTAGAAGTATTAAAAACAAAAGGTGTTAGGTGTGGAGTTGTAGGTTTAGTATATGATGATGTTACAAAAACATTTAAGCAACAACCTAAATTAACTGAAGAAATATATGAAAAAATGAAATTGCAAGAAGATAAAAGAGGTGATGGAAGTTGTCCATTTTAAATCAAAGTGCAATAAATGACCTTAAATGGAACTATAACCTTAACTTAGGAAGATATAAAAATGGTTGTGCTTATATAACAAAACACAAGAAAGAGACAAAAAAATGGATGCCAGAATTATTAAGTGTTTTAGAAAATATGAATTTATTACTTGAAGAAATAATGAAATATGAAAATGTTAGGGAAATTCAAATATTGGAAGGATTTGATATAAAGGAAAACTAATAATAATCAATTAAAAGATGATGTGCTTTGTAAATATTGTTTAGGTTGTGGGAAGTTAGAAATTCCTGCATTTAAAGGCACAAGAAACTGTGAAAATTTTATAGAAGCAATAGATATGACAAGATATTATGAAGCATTGAAAGGAGAAAAATTAGGAAACTAACAATACCAGTTATTCCACGTACAAAGAAAAATTCCCAAATACTATTTGTACGAAATGGAAGAGTAATGAGTATACCTAGCAAGGCATACAGAGAATTTGAAGAAAATTGTTTAAAAGTAATAATAAGAAAATATAGATTAAATATTGATTACCCAGTAAATGTAAAAGCTATTTTCTACACTGAATCAAGAAGAAGAATAGATTTAACCAACTTACTTGAAGCATTAGACGATATGTTGGTTAAGGCTGAGGTAATAAAGGATGATTGTAGAGATATAGTTGCTTCACACGATGGTAGCAGAGTTTACTGGGATAAATCAAATCCTAGAATAGAGGTAGAAATCACTAAAGTCGAAGGTTACGAAAGGTGGAGTAAAAAGGAATGAAAAAGGAAAAATTAAGAAACATAGAAAAATATGTCGAAGCATTATTAAGAGAAGACGAACTAGCCAGAAAAGATGACTGTTATTTGATTTTTAAGATGATAACAATATGGTTTCCTAAAGAAGCTGGCAAAACATTTTCTGAAGTAATGTTTGGTGCAAAGAGTAAAGGTATTTGTTTTGAAAGTATAACAAGAGCAAGAAGAAAGATTCAAAGGAAATATCCAGAATTAAGAGATGATGAAACAGCAGAGGCAAGAGATAAAGAACAAGAAGAATATAAAGCTTATGCAAGGGAGGGATAGTTATGAAATGTAAATATTGTAATGAAGAATTTACTCCTAATGCAAGAGGCAAAAAGAAAGATTATTGTAATAAGGAAAATTGTTTAAGACAAGCTAGAAACGAAGCTCAAAGAAAATGGTACGCAAACAAAATGCAGGTTTTAGATGGAACTAAAAATAGAATCATAGAGCAAAAAGAAGAAAAGAAAGTAGTTTATTCTAGCTTAGATAAAGCTATGACAAGTTTGCAAACACAAGACTTTTCAGACGTGTTACAACTTGCAAGAGAATTAGGTGCTTTAAGATTCAAGTTATCTGAAGAAGTAAAAAAGTGTTGTGAAAAACAAAGTTTGTATGATAGACACGACCAAGATTTTCTACATAAAATAGAGAATTTTGCAAAGAAAGATGAACTATATGAAGATGAAGTTGTTGCGTGTGTAAAAGAACATATAAATAAGAGACAAGAAAGAAGAGTTGTAAAAGATAAAGAAGATATGTTAAGACACTTAATGCAAGGGATTATTTCAAATCCAAATGAATATGTAGTTCAAACTATTAAAAACAGAGATAATAGAAAATATCATCCAAGAGTAAAGGAGTAGATATGGAAGAGTTTTTAGAACAAATAAAAGATATAATAAGTTTTTTAGATGATGCAATTTTATATGCTGATAGTGATGAATACGATATGGAAAAAGCACAAAAAGATAAAATGGCATTGAAAAAATTATTAAAAGAATATGAGAAGTTAGATAAAGATAATAATGACCTAAGAAGACTATATCGTAGGACAGCAGTTAAACTAAAAGAAAAAGGACACGAAGAATTAGCAGGGTATTTTTTAGCACAAATAAATGAAGTTCCTACTTTTGTTGTAGAAGATGATATAGATTACTATTCAGAATATCACAGATTATTAAGAGAGAATCAAATGTTAAGAGGACAATTAAATGATGCTTTTGACAGAGGTTTTATACATATATCAACTATACAAAAAAAGATAGATGAAATTAAATCAACATCAAGTCAAATAAATGGAGACTATTTTATGATGAACTATAAAATAGATGTGTTACAAGAATTATTAGATGAAAGGAACAAAGAATATGATAAATGACCCTGAAATGATTAAAGAGCTATTAGGTAAAATGGAAAAAGTATCTAAAGAAGATATAGAAGAAGCAATAAAAAAAGTAGAATTGGAAGACATAGAAAATATGAAAATGTATTTCCAAGAAAGAATTGACAAAGATTTCATTGAAGATGAGGATTTAGCATTGAATTTTATGAAAATAGCATTAAATTATATTACAAAACTGGAAAGACATATGTCTTTCTATGAGAAAAACGGAAGTTATAAAGCAAGAATAATTGAATTGAAAGAAGAAAACGAACAATTAAAAGAAAAAGCTGATAGTTATTATGAATTATATTGGGAAAAATGTATCCCTATACCAGTTATACTTGACAGACTAAATGAATTAGATGAGCAGATAAAAGAATTTACTATCTATGTTAATGAAAGCTTAGGGGAAGAAAAACAATATTGGAAAAGGGAAAGAGCAGAATTAGTTGGAGCAAGAGGTGCGTTATTAGGATTATTAAGAAGAAAGGAATAAATAGATATGAGAGAACAAATTAAAGAAATAACAAAGTTAAATAAACAAGAAAAAATACAAGTTGGGATAGATTTTGTAATGGCAGTTTTTAGCATAATAGTTGCAATAGTTGAAAACGACTTTACTTGGGGAATTGTAGCTATGCTATGGTTTGAGTTGGGAATGTCAGAATATTTTAATAAGAAGATATTAAAGGCAAAAGACAAAATAATTGAAATGCAAGAAGAGGCATTATTTTCAGCCCACGAGGGCTTATTAAAAATAAAAGAACAAATAACACAAAAATAGTGTTAAAGGAGGATTATTAGGAAAGAAGATAAAAGAAAGCAAAAAAGCGAAGAAAGTGTAAGTAAAATGAGAGAAACTATCGATGCTAAAAAGATAGAAAATAAAGAAAACCAAAATAAGTTAACAAATATGAAAAGCGAATTGATAAAAAAAGAATATCAAGACAACTTAAATGATTATTTAGAACAAAGGTTATTTGACTTAATATATAGATTAAAGCACGTTGAAAGCTCTATGTCTGTAATAGAAATAAAATCGTTAATTACTCAAAAAAGTATAGTGGGCTTATCACCTAAATATAACAATACTGAATTAGCAATAGTATTTGAATATTATCAAAAATTTATTGAAAAGATTAACGAAGTACAAAGATTTTTGCCTACTAAAAAGAATTTCTGTGGATTTGCAGGAATAAGTAGCAAGACATATGATAACTGGAGACAAAGTGAGGATTCAGAACGACAAGAAATAATGCAAAAAATTGATGACTATATTACAGACATTTTACTTACATCAGCACAAGATGGTGACGTTAAAGAAATAAGTACAATATATAGAACTAAAGCAGAACACGGAATGGTTGAAGCTAATAGTCCAATTATAATAGAACACAAATCACAAGCTGATATTAATTCTATTATGAAACAAATAGAAGCTGTAAATCAGGGAAAGAGTTTAAAAGCAATAGAGTTAAAGAAACAGCCGAATGGAGTATATAGTCCAGAGGAGGAATACTAATGAATTTAATTGATGTAATTCCAGTAGGAAGAAAACATAGAGAAACAAGAGAGACACTAATGTATAAAGCTAAAATTAATAATGTAGAAACATTTAAAAAAGAAATAGAAGCATTAAGAAAACAATATATTATCTTATATGATGACGGATATTATGTTCCAGCATCAAAAGAAGAATATAAGAAATTAATAAATAAATTAGAATGGCAGTGTAATGAAATACAAAATACTATTAATTTAGCTAATAAAGAAATGGAGGAAAAAGAATATGTATGAAGCATATATAACAACCTTAAAAAATGTTAGAAAGCATAGTAATGCAGATAGATTACAAGTAGCAGAATGTTTTGGCAATCAAGTAATAATAGATTTATCAGCTAAAGAAGGAGATATAGGAATTTATTTTCCAATAGATGGTAAGTTAAGTGAAGAATATGCTACTAAAAATGATTTAGTGAGAAGAAAAGACGAGAATGGAAATGATGTTGGGGGATATTTAGACCCAAACAAAAGAAATATAAAAGCTTTAAAATTAAGAGGCGAAAAGTCAGATGGTTTATTTATGCCATTGTCTAGTTTAAAAGATTTTGGAGATATAACAAAATTAAAAGTAGGAGATAGAATAACAACTTTCAATAAACATTTAATTTGCGAAAAATATATTCCAAGAACAAATCAAAGACAAAGTAATGGTGCAAATAAAACTAAAACAAAGAAAAAGAAAATATTATATCCATTATTCAAAGAACACGTAGATACAGAACAATTAGATTACAATTTAGGTGAGTTCAAAAAAGGAGACTTGTGTTATATAACTTTAAAAATGCACGGAACATCACAAAGAACAGGAAACCTACCAAAAGAAGGTAATAATAAATTCGCTAAGTTTATAAAAAGACATTTTAAGACAAAATTTGATATTGTAACAGGAACAAGAAGAGTAGTGTTAGAAAACTTTAATAGTGGATTCTATGGAAGTGATGCTTTTAGGAGAGTATATCACGACTGGTTTAAAGGTAAATTACACAAGGGAGAAACTGTATATTATGAAGTAGTTGGATATGTAAACGAATCTACTCCAATAATGCCAGATGGAGACAATAAAAAGATACAAGATAAAGAATTTATTAAGAAATATGGAAATAAAACCAGATTCTCTTATGGTTGTGCTGAAGGATTTAATAATATCTATGTATATAGAATGACAATGACAAACGAAGATGGATATGTAGTTGAATATCCTTGGGAATTAGTAAAAACAAGATGTGAAGAAATGGGAGTAGCACACGTACCAGAACTTGAAAAATTATTCTTCAAAACAGAAGAAGATTTAGTAAATAAAGTTGAAAAATACTTAGATATAACTGACCCAGTAGGAAAGACACACGTAAACGAAGGTGTAGTTGTTAGAATAGAAGGAAGAAAAACATTTAAAGCATACAAGAAAAAAGGATTCTATTTTAAAGTATTAGAAGGAATAATAAAAGATACGGCAGAAGTGCCAGATATGGAGGAAGCACAAGATGGATAATTTTAAATGTTATGCAGTAATAGATAAAGATACAGGAAAATTTGTTAGATGTTCATACAAATACCCTATACCATTTTATCAAAGAAGAGAAGAGGCTAGAAATGCTTTAAAAGGATATAAAGGTCATAGATACTCACATACACCACATAGCAAAAAAGGGCATCAAATAGTTGAAATAAATATAAATAATTCAAATATAACAGTTTTGGAGGAAATAAAAGATGAGTGATAAGATGTTAGAATATAGCAATTTTGAAGTGTACCCTCATTATGTTTATACAACAGCATTTTTGGTAGATGGTTTGTTAGCAGACTTTAAAGTTGGAAATAGAGAAAGTGATTGGGGAATAAGAACTTTTAGAGGAAGCGATTGGGAAAATGAAGTAGCACGTCATTTTAACGACCTGAATTTAAGCTGTGAATATAAGAAAATATTAGTAAATAACATAGAAGAGCATAATGATGCTTTTGAATTATTAGAAATGTGGTTAGATAATACTTTTAAAAAATATCCAAAAAATCATTTGAATTTTATGTATTTTAAAGTAAAGGAGTAATCATGAGTAGAGATACAGAAAAATGGATAAGTATTCCTAATACCAACTATGAAATATCAAATATGGGAAATATTAGAAATTTGAAAACGAAGAAAATAGTTAAACAACATACAACTCCTACTTCTGATAGGTTGTATGTAAAAGTAAGATTGAAAGATAATAAAGGAGTTAAACACTTAAATGTAGCTCGAGAAGTTGCAAAAGCTTTTATAATTCAAATTAATGAAAAAAACTTTGTGAATCATAAAGATGGAAATAAGAAAAATAATTGTGTTGAAAATCTTGAATGGTGTAACAGAAGTGAGAATGAGAAACACGCATATAAAAACAAATTAAAAGTTCCAACACGAGGAGAACAAAGTGGTAAAGCAAAGTTAACTTGGGATGATATTTATTATATTAGAGAAAAATACAAACCATTTAGTAATGATTTTAGTATTAGAGCATTAGCTAAAAAATTTAATGTATCTAAGAGTACCATACAATATATAGTTAACAACAAAACTTGGAAGGAGAAATAAAAATGAGAGATAAAGCAAGAATTAAACCGTTTCTTGATAGATTGGGAAAAGTTTGGGAAGAAAATGCCGTTGATTGGAGATTTGGACAACTTATGTGCAATGTATTAAATTCAATGCCAACAGACCCATTTTTCCCAGAAGATGATAAGATGATAGAATATTTTGAAAATTATTTTAAGGAGGAAAAATAGATGGTTATAGCAGTAAAAATAAGGAATAGAATAACTGGAGAATTTAAAAGAGCTGGAAGTTATCGTTCTTGGAATAAAACAGGAAAGTCTTGGGTTAGATTAAGAGATGCTAAGTTAGCAGTTTGTCCAGACCATTGGTATTGTAATAACAAAGGCGACTTTACAAGTAGATACAGGTTAGAATTAGATTCAGATTTTTTAGTGTTTAATGATGATGGAACAAGTAAAGTGATACCAGTAGCACAATATTTCGTAGAAAGACTTACAAGAGAATGTGATGGTGGCTATGGAAGTGACAGAGCAGAACGAGCATTAAAAGAAGTACTAGAATATTGCAAAGAAAATAATATAAGGTTGGAGGAAAATAAATAGGATTAATATAAACGATAAATATTACATAGATGCAGATACTCATTGTTATATGCTAAAAGAAAAAGTAAAAGTAAAAACTGAAACTGGAACAGAAGAAGATAAATATGAAAT
Organism: Bacilli bacterium; assembly: GCA_045580645.1. Taxonomy (GTDB): domain Bacteria; phylum Bacillota_I; class Bacilli_A; order RF39; family UBA660; genus HGM10836. The sequence goes on along the minus strand of JAZNOG010000024.1, from coordinate 6,792 downwards.
ATACGGATTTTATTCAACAATAGAAGGATGTTTCAGGGGGTTACTGAAGAAAGAAACACGTAAATACATATCAAGAGAAAAAGAACATAGCATAGAAGAACTATTAAAAGTAATAGAAAAGTGGGAAAAACTTATAAGTAAAAAATTATCCTATTTAGGAAAGGAAATATAAATGAATAAATTATATATGTTAATAGGACTTCCTGCTTCTGGAAAATCAACTATTGCAAAAGAAATATCAAAGTCAGAGGATGCAGTTATTGTATCTTCTGACGAGATAAGAAAAGAACTACTTGGAGATATAAACGACCAAACACAGAATGGATTAGTATTTGAAGAAGTGGGAAAAAGAATAAAAGAAAGATTAAAAGTAGGTAATGTAATATATGATGCTACAAATATTGACTATAAAAAGAGAAGAGCATTTTTACAACAATTAAATAAAATGGAAGTTGAGAAAATTGCAGTATTAATAGCGACACCTTATGAAGAATGTTTAGAAAGAAATGCAAAGAGAAAAAGAAATGTGCCAGAATATGTCATAAAAAGAATGTATCATAATTTTTACATACCACAAAAGTATGAAGGATTTGATGACATACATATTAGATATAATAGTGATTATTGTTTCTGTATTGATGAATTAGAAGATATGCCACAAGACAATCCACACCATACTTTAACAGTGTTAGAACACTGTATAAAGGTACAAAATATTATTCAAGGACAATATGATGCACTAGAGAAAAACGATTTAAAAATGGCAGGATTATTACACGATATAGGAAAATTAAAAACTAAAACTTTTATAAATTGCAAGGGTGAAAAAACAGATGTAGCACATTATTATAATCACGAAAAAGTAAGTGCGTATGATAGCTTATTTAATATTGGAATAAAGATGATAGCAAAAGCAGGACATACAACAGGAGTATTATATATGCTTAATTTAATCCAATGGCATATGATATTACATTTTAATATGTCTGAAAAAACAATAAACAAATACAAAAATTTGTTAGGTGAAGAAATTTGGAACGACCTAGAAATATTGCATAAAGCAGATTGTGAGGCGAAATAGTATGGAAGTTTTAGTAAGAAAGAATCCTAAATGGAAGCATAAATGCAAATATTGTGGGAGTATATACACGTATACTGCAAAAGAAGTAGATTATTATTGGCATCCTACTGTAAGATGTCCTGTATGTGAAAACAGAGATGAAGTATCAATATTTGATAAGAAGGTGAAAGAATAATGAATGAAAAAGTACTAAAAAGAGTTAATGAACATTATGAATATTTAATAGATAAAGGGTATGAAGTAGTATTTCTAGCTTTACAAGGTTCTCAAAATTATGGATTAGATGTATATGATGGAGAATATATATCTGATGTAGATACAAAAGCAGTTGTTTTACCATCGTTTGAGGATTTCGTTTATAATAGAAAGCCAACAAGCGAAACAATAATACTTGAAAATAATGAGCATATAGATGTTAAGGATGTAAGGATAATGTTTGAAACATTTAGAAAGCAAAATGTAAATTTTATTGAAATATTGTTTTCTGAATATATGATAATAAATGAGAAGTATTTTGATATTGTAACGACTTTATTGGGGAGCAGGGAAGAGATAGCACATATCAATAGAAACCAAGCAATAAGATGTATGGCAGGTATGAGTAAGGAAAAACTAAACGCATTAAAACATCCATATCCGACAATAATGGATAAAATAGAACGATTTGGGTATGACCCAAAGCAACTGCATCATATCTTAAGAATGAATGACTTTATAAAGAAATATGCTGTATACAATCTACCGTATACGGAATGTTTAATACCAGATAATAAAAAATATTTAATAGATATAAAAAAAGGAATCTTATCTGAAGAAGATGCAACAAGACTAGCTATTGAAACGGATGAAGAAACTTATAAAATAAAGTCAATGATAGATGGAGAAGAAGACATAATTAATCAAAAGGGAATAGCTGTATTAAATCAAGTAAAATTTGATTTATTAAAAAGAAAATTTAAAGAAGATTTAATGGAGTGATACAAATGGGTATAGATGAAATATTAAAGGAATTAAAAGAATTTATAGAGATGTATGGGAGTAGACACGACAGAGAAGATTTTAGTATAATTTCCAATTTTATAAAGAAACAAAAAGCAGAATTAGAAAAGAAAGACAAAGTAATAGATGAAATGACAGTAGAAATTGCTTGGTTAAATTATGAAGTTATAGGTGCTTGGTGCAAACGAGATAATTGTAGAAATTTCAAAGAAAATGACTATAAAAAATGTGACCATAATAACGAGAAATGTATTAAAGAATATTTTTATAAAAGAAGTGAGTGATACAAATGAATAGATTTGAAGAATATGTAAAAAAGAATTGTAAAGATTGTATTAATAGAAAAAATGAACAAGATTTATGCAAAATAGTAGAGAATGTAGATGGAGAAATGCAGTGTAAGAATTTGGAACGACCATAAAATTTTTGAAACGGCAAATTTTGGAACGGATAAAAATGAATTAGTGAAAATTAGGTGAAAAAACCACAAAAAGACGGCTTACGAGAATTGATTTTAAGCCGTCTACTTTTTTAGGTATATAAGAATATGTCTAAGCTAAAATTGTGCCTAGAATCGTCAAATAACTTAGTTCTTTAATGTATAAAAATAAAATAAAAAAGAGTCTTACAACTCCTTTTTATTTTATACCAAATATAGCCATAATTAATATTATTCCTATTATTATTAATGCAACATTTATATAATCTGCAAATGCTATAAAAAACCATATAATTCCTATTGCTAGAATTAAAGTTAGTATTGCGAATATTATTCTGTTTATTTTTATTTGCTCTTTTTGTTCTGCTTGTTTTTTATCATATAATTCGCTTAATTGTCTTTGTAAATTTTGTTGTAATAATTCTTTTTTTGCTTTTTCGTCATTTTCGTATATTTTTTTTACCTTTGTTAATATTTTTTCATAATTATTGTCAAGATAATCATATTCTGCAACATTAGTAGTGATTTCTTTTATTAAAGAATCTCTTGTTGTTTTTAAAGTTAAGTATGTATAAGCATTTTTTACTCCCCTTGTAATGAACTTGTTTTCAAAAGCATTTTTTAAATCATTTTCTACTGCAAGTAATAAATCTTTTTGGTATTGTTTTTGATTTTCTGTATTTTCTTCTTGTAGACTCATAAATACCCCCCTTAACATTTTTCATATAAATAATAACATAAATTTAGTTAATTAGCAATTAATTTCAACTAATTCGTTTGTGTTAGTGATAATAAAAGACACTTTTCCATATTCGTTTTCGAATATTTTCTCATTTATCTTTTTAATCATATATTTTTGTTCACGTTCGTTAAGAGTACTTATAAAGTCATTTATTTTTTTCTGTCTTAATCTTTGCATAAAATACCCCCTTAATTATAATAAATATTCATTATCTAACCACTCATTAAAACAAACTGGTGTCATATCTTTACCATGTTGTAGCTTGAATTTTAAAGTATATATTAAGTATTTAATTTTTTTCATATTTAATTCTCCTTTTCTTCAAAATATCTTTCTACAAATTTATCAATGCGTTTCTCAGTTTCAACGCATAAAAATTCGTATATGTCCCAATAATTAAATTTACAATAATCAGCATAACAAAACAATACAAACATTGCGAAAGTATTAATGCCGTCAGTTGCATAATTTAATATAATTTCATTTAATTTATATATTTTATTATTATTTTTTAATGCGTAAGCCATTTCTAAACAAGTTGCAATGTCAGTATTACTTAAATTGCTAAAATTTAAATCTTTCATAATTAAATCTGTTTTTTCTTTCAACATTTCTATTCTCCTTTTTAATAATTTATTTCATATTCTTCAATTTTAATTTCTTCAAAGTTCTCAGAGATAAAATCTTCTATTTCTTGAAAATTTTCATATTCTAGCATTAATTTAGATAATTGTTCAAAGTTCTTTTCAAAGTTTTCGTCCCTTAAAACATATCTTTCAAAATCTCCACTATTATTGTCCCAATATTCTATTTCTCTAAATTTAATACAAACTATATTTTTATTGAGATTTTTTAATAATTCTTCTATTGCTGTAATGTGTTCATAACCTATATCAAAACAAGAATTATCTACACTACATCTACAATATTCATAATTATTTATTAATTGCTCTAATAATTTAATATTTTCTTTCAACATAACAAATTCCTCCTTAAAACATAGGTATTGCATTACAACAGCAATACTCGTCTAAAATTTTGTAAAATTCGTCTTGTAAATCTTCTACATCTGTTATTGTTTCAGTATTATCTTGTAGGGAGTAGAAGATAGACATTAAATAATTATTAATATAATTTTCGTTTACAAGCCAATTTACTGATATTTCTAAATTATTTTCTTCTAAATAATCATTAAAATCATTTATCAAATTTTCTTTTAATTGTTTTAAATATTCCATAAATTAATTCTCCTTTTCAAAAGTCAAGTTGTATAAAATAGTACTAACTGCACTATTAAAACCGTCCCCATAATCTTTTTTTCTTTGGTCTTTACAGTCAAAATCATAATAGAATTTTGTGTTTTCTATCATTTTATATATTTTTTCAAATTCTTCAGTAATTTCTCTAAAGCTTAATTGCCATAAATCTGAAATAAAGCCAATTACTTCTTTTTTTGGTAAATATTTTAAAGAATAATAAAGTCCTGTATTATCGTCGCCATAAGCCCAGTCCATAGCTCTTTCTCGCCAAAATTCAATATTTCCAATGCCACCAACTGCAAAATCTCCACCTTGCAAGTCTTCGTTACACAAATATTTTCTATCTCTTAATTTCATAAAATCACTCCTTTTAATTTATTCTATATCTATCTTCTAGATAATCTCTTATTTCTGTAATAAAATCTAATGCGTTATGTACATTTTCTTTGTCGCACAATTCTTCATATTTTTTATCAATTAATAGTGATATTTTTTTACTATCGCTTATTTCGATTATAGGTACGTTCCATAATGTTTCTAATCTATCAATTATTTCTTTCATATTTCCAGACACGGCTTTCTTTATGCAATTAAATTGATAATCTAGATTAAGAGAACCGTCTAAAAAATCTTTTTTATTGTCTAACAAATCTTGTGTTTCATATTCGAATAACATTTTCCTTAAATATTCTTCTGTTACAATTTCGTTTGTATCTAAAATTTCATATTTCATATTTATCTCCTTTTATTGTAAATTAATTTTTTCTATAATTATTTCATAAAAGCAACTCCAATTTTCTTGCTCGTCTTTAAACATAATAACTGTATCGTTTTCTTGAAAATTCTTATTATCTTCGTCAATTAAATAACCATTTTCTATGCCAGTATCAATTTGTTCCATTTTACACTCATAGGCTTTATCTTTATTAGAAAAAATTCCTATTATTTGAGTTGCTTCACAACCATCTAAAATTAAATCTCCATAATTACTTTCGTATACAATATAAACATTTTTCATATTAATAATCTCCTTTAAAATTTTTCATTTTTTTATTATATTCTTGTTTAGTCATATAAAAATTACAGTTCTTTCGTTTGCAAAGTAATTCAGTTAGTGCGTAACATTGTTTGTTACAAGTTTCTTTTGGTCTGTATGCGAAACAGTCCTTTTTTGTTAAATCTTTCTTTTCAATTTTATTATTATTCATATTTTTAATCTCCTTTTATTTAATTTTAATTTCTTTAATAGTTGCTTTAGTATTATATTTTTCTTCAACTGCATTTTTAAATATTTCTGCAAAATATAGGGAAAAACATATTCCTAAAATAATATCGTTTTCGTTTACTATTTGATACATTTTTAAAATCTCCTTTCTTTGAAAAAATTTTGGAACGCGTATTTTTGGAACGGCTATATGTGTTTCTGTGATTTTCTTCATTTTCTGCCCATCAAACACTCGTTCGTATATTTTAGCTATTATTTTTCAAGTCGTTTTTGTATATTTTTATATAGTTTTATTTGTTTTATATTTGACTTTTAAAGGATTTTATTTTTTACCTATATATCAATATACCTAAGTTTTTTTAAGTCCTTAAAACTAAAATATAGCGCTTGCTTTTAAGTATTTTTTTGTAAATGTACAATATAAAAAGTACTATCAAAAAACGTTGTTTTGTTTTTCAAATAGTACTTAAAAATCATTATTTTATAAAGTTTTTAAATATCAATTTTTTATATGTATTTTTTATCTAAAACAAGCCACAAGCTTAATTTTATTATTTATTTTTATTTCTGTTTCAAAATCTTTTTTTGTTATATACTTAAAATTTGTGTATAAGTTTATAAAACTTTTTAATTGTTTTAATGTTGTTTGTGAATAGTCCCAGTAATTTTCATTTAATGCTAAAATTTGTTTTGGTTTATGATATCTTGCAATATGTGTTGTGTAGCTTATAAAGTCTATAAAGTCGCCATTGTCTAAAATTAACATATTATTTTTATTATCTAATATTTGCATTTTTTTTTACTCCTTTATTTTTAACTTAAAACATTCGTTGTTTATTTGAGCTATGAAAAACCATTCTACTATATATTCTTCTTTATTCAGTGCTTTTGCGAATGATTCTTTTTCTTTTTGAATATCATTAATATTACTGATATATGAGTCTTTACTATTATTCTTATATTCACTAAAGTCCTTAGTATTTATATAATAATTTTCTTTTATTAATATATCTATTGCTTTATCTACTAGTTTTTTATTTTTATAAT
>JAZNOG010000023.1:0-15982 GCA_045580645.1 Bacilli bacterium | reverse complement strand
CACTTAAAGTAGTTGATGGCATTGGAGATATTGTTATTTTCCCTTCTTCTATAGAATAATTACTTATTATCTTATTTATTAAAGTAGATTTTCCAGCATTAGTATTACCTACTACATATACATCTTTATATACTCTATATTTTTTTATTAAACTCATTAATTTATCTAAATTATAATTTTTATTAGCGCTTATCACAACATAATCTAAAAAATCTAATTCTTGTTCTTTGAAATAATTTATTATTTTTTCATCTTTTATTGATAAAGGAAGAGCATCTTTTTTATTTAAAACTAATATTATTTTGTTATTTTTTAAATATTCTTTAATTTTATTTAAATCATTTGGAATAGATAATAAATCTACCACATATAAAACAAGCGATTTCGTTTTTCCTATATTCTTCAATAATTCTATATATTCTTCATTTGATTTAGTAACAAATTCATACTCTCCATAATTTTTCATTTTAAAACATCTTTTACAATAATCATTTCTTATATCTGTTGTATATCCTTCAATTAAAATATTATTGTCTTGAAGTGTTATTCCACATCCTAAGCACTTTTTATTCATAGTAGTCTCCCCTTTTTAGATTGTTTTTTTCTAATATTTTGTTTTCTATTACACGATTTGTTTTAGTTAAAAATAGTTCTTGTTTTTCAAAAGGATCTACTAAAATAGTAAAATAACCTTTTTTATTACCTCCATATACATCTGTTAATAATTGATCTCCAATCATACATGTTTCTTTAGCTTTTATATTTGTTATTTCTTTTAATTTATTATATCCATAACTAAATGGTTTTTTTGCATTTGCAATAAATTTTATATTGTGTATTTCGCAATATTTTTTTAACTTATTCTTTTTTAAGGTATTTGACACAATTATTACTTCAAATTGGTCTTTTAAATCTTTAAAAAACTCTTTTAAATTTAACTTTGTATTTTTTGATATTAATGTATTATCAAAATCGAATAATAATAGTTTTATGTTTTTTTCTTTTAATTTATTATAATTTATTGTTAATATATCTTTAACATACATATCTGGTAAAAATTTGTTCATTCCTATCACCTTAGTTTAATAATATCATAAAACAAATAAAAAGAGAATAATTATTCTCTTTTTGTATTATTTGTGTCTTTCTTTTGGGAACATACTTAATTGTTCATATTGAACTGGTTCTCCAATCATTCTTGGACTTATTTCTTCTAATGTATATGAACCTTTTTTAATATTTTCACTTGCTTTTAAATTTAATATTTTTCTTTTGTTAATTTCTAATAAATCTTGATAAGGAATTTTTCCATGAGTTTCTCTAAACATCATTTTAGAAATATAACCTATCATATCACATTTTTCTATAAAACTGTCATATTCATTTGGTTTATGTATTTCCATATATTTTTTAATTAATAATAATGAAATAAATCTATATTCTAAATGTTTTTTATCCATTAAATATATTACATTGGAATTAGATATTTTTATTTCGTATCTTCTAAATACGTCTATTAATTCTTTTGATGTTAATCCATAAAAAGATAATGTTAATGTTCCAATTGCTTGACCATATGCTTTATTTTCCTTAAAATGTTTCGGTAATTCTTCTTGAAGAAGTTTACTTAAGGATAACACCTGTTCCCTTATATTATTTTCATCAATAGATTTATCTTCTTTAAAACGATTTGTTCTATCCATAAATATTGTTTTTATAGTATTTACCGGATTAATTTTTGTTAAATGTGTATATGGTATATATTTATTTTGTTGTTTAAATAAGTCTTTATATTTCTTACCTGTTAAGTATGAAAACTCACTTAATTGTTCTTTAACTTCTGAAAATCTATCAAAGTTAGGATGCACTATATGATAATATATTTCTTCTAAAGCATGTAGTCTATATCTTAAATGTGTTACATCCATTAAAGTATATAAACTTTTATTGTAATAAGATAATTTTTCTTTTATTGTTTTTGTTGTATATCCATAGAAACCTCTGTTAAGTTCATCTGTAATTATAGCCATTGTTGGATTGCTTTTTTGAACTCTATTTTTATTTCTTTCATATTTTGATTTTAATCCTAATTTTTCAAGTTCTAATACTATTTTATCTTCTACTTGTTTTATTAGGTTTAATATTTCTCTTTTTGTATTCATTTTATCCCCCTCTTTAACTGGCATTATTATACCACAAAACAGAAAAAAAATCAAGAAAAGCTGTTTTCTATAAAAAAAAGAAAGATTTTTTAAACATTTTAAATCTTTCTAAATTATCATTTTGCTTCTTCCTGTGCTCTTGTTTCACGAATAACTGTTACTTTAATTGTTCCAGGATATTGCATTTCATTTTCAATTTTTTCTTTAATTTCTCTAGCAATCTTGTGAGATGTTAAATCGTCAACTTCTTCAGGATTAACTAATACTCTAAGTTCACGACCTGCTTGAAGAGCATAACTTTTATCAATTCCTTTTATATCTTTAGTCATATTTTCAAGTTGTTCTAATCTTTTTATGTAATTTTCTAAAGAATCGTTTCTAGCGCCTGGTCTAGATGCAGAAAGTGAATCTGCAATTTGCACTAATACGGAAATAATGCTTGTAGGTTCAGTGTCTCCATGATGTGACGCTATTGAATTTATAACAATATCATTTTCTTTATATTTTTTAACTAAATCTACACCTATATCAACGTGACTTCCTTCTATTTCATGATCTATTGCTTTTCCAATATCATGTAAAAGTCCTGCACGTTTTGCTATGTTAACATTTTCTCCAAGTTCTGCTGCCATGATACCTGCTAAATGAGCTACTTCTAGTGAATGAGTTAAAGCATTTTGTCCGTAACTTGTTCTAAAATGAAGTCTTCCTATTATTTCAATAAGTTCATTATCCATTTTATTAATACCAAGTTCAAACAAGGCTGAATTACCAAACTCAAATATTTTTTCTTTAATTTCTTTTACAGTCTTATCATAAATTTCTTCAATTCTTGTTGGATGAATTCTTCCGTCTTTTACTAATGTTTCAATTGTAACTTTAGCAATTTCTCTTCTTAATGGATCAAATGAAGAAATAACAATGGCTTCAGGTGTATCATCGATAATTAAATCTACACCAGTAATTGCTTCAATTGTTCTAATATTTCTACCTTCTCTTCCTATGATTCTTCCTTTCATTTCGTTATTAGGAAGTTCTATTGTAGAAACAGTTTGTTCATTTGCAACCTCTGAAGAATACTTTTGCATAGATAAAATAAGCATTTCTTTTGCTTTTTTATCTGATGAACGTTTTGCTTCATCTTCTCTTTCTTTAATATAGGAATTAATTTCTCCAGAAATATCTTCCTCTACTTTTTTCATTATAAGTTCTTTTGCTTTTTCCTTATCAAGACCACTTATTTTTGATAATAAATCAATTTGTTCTTGTTTTAAACGCTCCATTTCAACTTGATCATCTTGAATTTTCTTACTCTTTTCTTGTAATTTTTCTTCGCGTTCATCTAATAATTGTTCTCTTTTTTGAAAAGTTTCATCTCTCTTATCCATATTTTTTTCTCTTTGAATAAGACGATCTTCAGATTCCTTAAGTTCTAATTTTTTCTCTTTAATTTCTTTATCTACTTCAAGTTTTATTTTATAAGAATCTTCTTTAGCCTCAAGAATCATATCTCTTTTTAATTTTTCTGATTCTTTTTTAGATTTTTCCGCTAAAGCATTAACTTTTTTTAATGCAGTATTGGCTTTAAAGTGATTTACTAAAATAGAAATCCCAATACCTAACACTAATCCAACTATGACAAGTATAATGGAGATTAAAATTTCGTTCATAAATACCTCCATTTTCTCATGTTAAATAATAATTTTAACACTATCTTTATTTTAAATTTGTTTTAATAATATGTCAAGAAAAAGAAAGTGATTTGTCATCTCACTTTCTTACTCTAATGTTCTTAAGCTTATCACTAATTTCCTCATACAAAGAACTATTTTCTCTATAAAATTTTTCAAAAATATCTAAATTATCATCTACCATAGAAATAATTTTACTTGATAAATTTCCTTCATATCCTAAAGTTGGCAATAAAAGTTTAGAACGAATCCTTTCAAAACTTACTTTTTTATTATATTCCTCAAAACGACTTAAACAAATATCAATCTTATCATCATATTTATCAAATAAAACACTTCTTTCTAAAGAATAATTATATACTCTACCTTGTGTTGGATCAACAAAACACTTTTGTCCTTTATAAATAACCATATTTATAACATGATTACCACATGATCTTTCGTATGAATCAGATTCAAGAAATTGTTTTTCAACAACTACTCTACCCGAATAATAAATTTCAAAAAAATCTACTAATTCTCTATATTCTTTAAATTCATAAAGCATTTTTTCTATATGGTCCTTTTCTTCTAGTGTTAAACTTTCATCAACAAAAATTACTTGCGTATTCCATTTACGTTGATAAACTGGCAAAACATAACTTTCAACACCAGAAGCATTATAAATATCTTTAAGCATTGGTGCAATATGTCTACAAACACCATTTCCATTTATAACATTTGCACCCCTTATAGAACCAACATCACAAACGTCCTTAAAAGAAAAATTAAAACTTTTATTTCTAGATAAATATCCTTTATACAAAAGATAATTAAACATTTTATAAATTTCCATAGGATCATTTAAATTAAACATTTCATTAATTTTACTATAATTATTAATGAATTCATCATATAACTTTTCAACTTCTTTAACTTCATATGCTTTATCTTCAAAAGAATATTTGCAACTAAGATAACAATATAAAGAAGAAAAAATAGAACATAACCATAATTTATTTGGAAAAAAACCAGCACTAAGAAAAGGAAAAAGAACTACTAATGATAAAAAGCCAGATAGCAAAGAACATTTTTGTAACATAACATGAGTCTCATAACGCATCAAACCACAATATTTATCTAACAAGTTCTTATCCATAATCATTTCCCCCAAATAAAAATAAATTGTTCATATAATATCATAAAAACAATAATAAAACAAGGAAAAGAAAAAAGTTATAAACTTTTTTTGCTCATAACTTATTTGTTCTTCTTGATTTCTTCATTAAAATAATGTTTTCTTACTTTTTGTTCTAACTCTGTGCACAATTTAGGATTATTTTTTAGTAAAGCTTTTACATTTTCTTTTCCTTGGCCTATTTTTTCTCCGTTATATGCATACCAAGCCCCACTTTTATCTAAAATATTAGCATCTGCTGCTAAATCAATTATCTCTCCTATTTTTGAAATTCCTTCTCCATAGGTAATTTCTACTTGAGCACTTTTAAATGGAGGAGCAACCTTGTTTTTTACAACTTTAATGGTTGTTTTATTTCCTACGTAATTATCCCCTGATTTAATAGTTTCAGTTCTTCTAACATCTAATCTAATGGTAGAATAAAATTTAAGCGCTCTACCACCTGGAGTAACTTCTGGATTTCCAAACATAACCCCAACTTTTTCTCTTAATTGATTAATAAATATTGCAGTAGTTTTTGTCTTGTTAATTGTTCCTGATAATTTTCTTAATGCCTGTGACATAAGTCTTGCTTGAAGTCCAACGTGAGAATCTCCCATTTCACCTTCAATTTCAGCTTGAGGAACAAGAGCTGCTACTGAATCTATTACAATAATGTTTACAGCTTCACTTCTAACTAGCGCTTCACAAATTTCGAGAGCTTGTTCTCCAGTATCAGGTTGTGACAACAATAATTCATTAATATTAACACCTAATTTTTTTGCATAAACTGGATCTAATGCATGTTCGGCATCAATAAATGCTGCTCTTCCACCTTGTTTTTGAACCTCTGCAATTGCATGAAGTGCAACTGTTGTCTTACCACTAGACTCTGGACCATATATTTCAATAATTCTTCCTTTTGGATAACCACCAACGCCTAAAGCCAAATCAAGTTTTAATGAACCCGAAGGGGTAGTCTCAACTTCCATATGAGAATTTTCTCCAAGCTTCATTATGGAACCTTTACCAAATTGTTTTTCAATGTCTGCTAAAACTTGTTCTAAAGTTTTATCTTCTTTTTTCATCATTTATAATTCCTCCAATCGTATAATTTAATTCTAAACTATATTTTTATTGTTGTCAATACTTTTTTCAAACATTTGTTTGAAACATTTGAGGTAAAATTTTCCTTAAAAATCAAAAAATCCCCTAGTAAAAATTAAATTTTATCAGGGATTTTTTTATTAATTTAATGTTTCTGTTTTTTCAAACTCTTTAAAAATAATTTTTTTATTTAATCTATAATACTCTCCTAATGATACTATAGACATAATTGTTCCAAAATATAAGAAAAATTCTGATATTTTTATATTCCATAATTCAAATGGTAAATTATAAAAGAATGTCAAAACAATTCCAATCATAAGAGAAGCTGCTTTAATTTTTCCTAATGATTTAGCTTGTTGAACTTTTCCACTTCCTGCTGCAAGCATTCTAATTGCATCAACTATGATATCACGAACTACTATTACAACTGGAATAATTGGACTAATAAATCCTATAGCGGCAAATATTATTAATACTGAATTTACTAAAACTTTGTCTGCTATTGCGTCAATAAATTTTCCAAAATCAGTTACTTCGTTATTTTTTCTAGCAAGCATACCATCAAAATAATCAGTAAGCGCTGCAATCATAAAAATGAAACCTGCAATTATATACTTTATATTAATTAAAATATTTCTAAATAGGAAAGTCGGAAATTCTATTCCTATTCTATAAAAAGGAAATACAAGTAAAATGATTACACTTAATGATAAAACAAGTCTAGCAAAAGTAAGTTTTGTTGGCAAATTAAATTTCATTTTTAACACCTACCTAACCAATATATAGTTTTCTAAGAATAAAATAAAATATCACTAATAAAAAAGCTATAACTAAACAAATAAAAAAAATACTATAATCTGTTTTTTTAATCTTTCTTTCAATTGTATAAGGGGTTTTAACCTTTTTTTCATCTTGTTTTTTTCCTATTTTACTTAATTCTTCTTTAATATCTTCTAATTTTATTTTAGAAGTTTTTTCAAACAGATAGTCATTAATTTTATCATTTATTTTATTTTCTTCTAAGCCTAAATATTTAGCATATTTGTATATAACTTCTTTTAGTTCTAATATATCTTTGAATACCTTGTCATTACCATCTTCTAAATTTTCTATTACAACATCATTAATATCTAGGTCACTTGCAACTTCTTTTGTTGAAATACCAATTTCTAACCTTTTTTCTTTTAATTCTGCTCCAATTTCTTTCAAAATAGCACCTCTTTTATTTTAAATAACATTTAATAAGCCATGTTCTGTTCCTATAAAAGGTGGCAAACATTTATCTATCTTTCGATTCCTAGCTATAGTTTTATTCCCTCGCTAGAACTCCCCTACCAAAATTTGGGTTTCTCACTTGTGGGGTTTACCTCGTTCCACTTTTTTAGTTTCCTAAAAACATCGTCACTATGGCACTTTATGCCTAATTTAATCATATCAATGACTTAGATTATTTCGGCGCCGTTAGATTTCTCTACCTTAGGTTATTTTTTCCCTAAGCACAAACACTAAAAGCATCTCAGCTTTTGTGAGCATGGACTTTCCTCTATATAACAAGTATACAGCGTTTGCCTAAAATGTTACCTAATTATTCTTCTTTTCCAAATATAACTTTTTCAAGATTAGATAGTCTTTTTAGAATATCAACATTTGAAACGTTTGCACTTGGAGTGCTAGCTTTTGCTATTTCAATGTTAACATTTGCATCTCTTAGTTCTTGTTTTAATTTTAAAACTTCGTTAGTAAGATCATTTTTTTCCTTTTCTTGTTCTTGAATAACTTCCATAAAAGTCTTGTAATCATTAATAATAAGATCCAAAAATTGATCCACTTCTTTTAAACGATAACCCCTTGTATCAATTTTAAAATCTTTCTCTAAAATATCTCTCGGAGTTAAATTTAGTTTATTTTGATACATAAAAACCACTATTCCTTTACACTTAATATTTTAAAAAAAAAAAGGAAATTTGTCAATTCCTATTTATCACATGATGATTAACCTTTAATTTTACATATTTAGTTTTTCTTATCATATCACTTATTATTAAACTCAACTGTTCATTATCCATTTTTTCACCTTACACTTTCTTTAAATTATTTGAAATTAAAACCTTAAAAATTATAGATATTTTCTTTATTATGTAGTATAATTTTATATATGGTGATGAATTTGATTAAATATCCTAACAGCATAAATAAAAATTACAAAAAATTAAAAAATTATGCCAATCGCGGAATGACTTTAGAACATGAAATAAATGAAACTAATAAATATTATTTAGAAAATAATATTGCTGTTATTTATAAAAAGCCAACTCCTATTCAAGTAGTAAAACAAGTTGGAGGAAAAATAATAGATGCATATTTTATTTCCCCTTCTACTACTGATTATAATGGCATATATAAGTCAAATTATGTCGATTTTGAGGCAAAGGAAACAACTTCTAAAACAAGTTTTCCTTTATCTAATATCCATCCCCATCAAATTAAACATATAAAAAATATTTTAAGTCACAAAGGAATTTGTTTTTTAATAGTAAGGTTTTCTAGTTTGGATGAAACATACTTGCTATTTGGATTTGATTTTATAAATTATATAGAAAATACAAGTAAAAAATCTATTCCTTTAAAATATTTCAAAGAAAAAGGACATTTTATTCAAACTAAATTTAATCCTAGAATCGATTATATAAGAATAATAGAAGAATATTTGGAGGTAAAAAAATGAAACAAAAGAAAAATAAAATAAAAAAAGTAAAAAGTTCTAATGTTAAAGAAAAGGTTAAAAAAATTTCTAAAAGTTATTTGATATTCTTAGTAATTATGACATTGCTTATATTTTTAATATCATATTTAATGTTTGGAACATTAATTGGTGGAGGGCTTACATTTTTATTTATACTTTTGATTATGTGCACTAAGATATTAGATAATAATCCTAAAAATAGTCCAAAAAGAAAGATAATAAAGAGTTTATTTATTATAGCTTTAATTTTTGGAATTATTGGAGTTCTTGCTTTTATAGGATTTTTCATTTTTATTGCAGTAAAGTCTCCTGAGTTTGATGTAGAAAATTTAGAAAGAACTGAAACAACTTTGGTATATGATAATAAAAAGAACTTGATTGCAACTTTAGGAAATGAAAAAAGAGAAAAAATAACTTACGAAGAAATGCCTGAAGTTTTAATAAATGCTATAATTGCAACTGAAGATTCAAGGTATTTCCAACATAATGGATTAGATGCTCCTCGTTTTGCAAAGGCAACTCTTGGTCAACTTCTTGGTTCATCAGATGCAGGTGGTGCTTCTACAATAACTATGCAAGTTGCTAAAAACAATTTTACTTCTACAGAAGCAGAAGGTATTGAAGGTATAATTAGAAAATTCACAGATATTTATTTATCAATGTTTAAAATAGAAAAAGCATTTACAAAAAATGAAATACTA
Organism: Bacilli bacterium; assembly: GCA_045580645.1. GTDB lineage: Bacteria > Bacillota_I > Bacilli_A > RF39 > UBA660 > HGM10836. The sequence continues at coordinate 6,419 of JAZNOG010000023.1, read as the reverse complement.
GAATTTTATGTGAATGCCCCATATCTTGGAGGAAGTTCTTATGGTGTTGAACAAGCTTGCCAAACTTACTTTGGAAAGAGCGCTAGTGAAATAAACTTAGCTGAAGCCTCAATTATTGCAGGATTGTTTCAAGCTCCTTCAAGTTATGATCCTTTGGTATATCCCGAAAGCACTAAAGAAAGACAAGAAATAGTTTTATCTTTAATGGTTAAGCACGGATATATAACTGAAGAAGAAATGGAAAGAGCTTTAGCTATTCCTATTGCTGATTTACTTAAAGATTCAGGAAAATCACAAAATCAATATCAAGATTATATAGATTTTGTAGTTTCTGAAATAGTTAATAATTTAGATTTAGATCCATATGTAACTCCAATGATTATTTATACAAATATGGATTCTAAAAAACAACTAGCATTAAAAGATGTATTTGATGGAAAAACATATAAATGGCCAAAAAAAACTATTCAGGCTGGAGTTGTTGCTATTGAAAGTGAAACCGGTAAAGTTTTAGCAGTTGGTGCAGGAAGAAATAGAACTGGTGAAAGAACATTATCATTTGCAACTGATATTAAAAGACAAGTTGGTTCTACTGCAAAACCTTTATTTGATTATGCACCAGGAATTGAATATGAAAACTGGTCAACTGGAAAGATATTTAAAGATAAACCACATTCTTATACTGGAAGTTCTTCTGTAATTGTAAACTATGATGGTAGATATTTAGGAGATATTACTTTGAGATATTCACTTGCAGACTCTAGAAATGTTCCAGCAGTTAAAGCTTTCCAATCATTAGAAAATAAACAAATCAAAAAGTTTGTCACAACTCTTGGAATAGAACCAGAATATGATTCGTCTGGATATATTCATGAAGCTCACTCTCTTGGAGCATTTACTGGTTCATCCCCACTTAGAATGGCCGCAGCATATTCAGCATTCTCAAATGGTGGTTACTATAATGAACCATATTCAGTTCAAAAAATAATTTTAAGGGAGTCAAATGAAGAAATTGATTTTAACGATAATGAAAAAGTTAAAGCAATGAGTGACTCTACTGCATACATGATAACAGATATTTTAAAAGAAGTTGCTATAGACACAGGTGTTAATAGTGCTGTAAGGGATACTGTGGCACTTAAAACCGGAACTACAAATTATGATGAAGAAACGCAAAACTTATATAACTATCCTTCAAGTGCAGCTCCTGATGGTTGGATTGTTGGCTATACTCCTAATATTACAATGGCAATGTGGACAGGATATGTTGAAAACAAAACAGGAATTTACATAACACAATCAGATATGGTTAATCATAGAAATGGCTTATATAGAGCTCTTGCGAAAGCTGTATTTGATAATAAAACTAACACATTTAAAAAACCATCAAGTGTTGTTGCTGTCGAATTAGAAAAAGGAACAGAATTATTACCTAGTGCAAATACTCCAAAAAAACAAATAATAACAGAATTATTTAAACGAGGAACTGAGCCTACTGAACAATCAAGTAAATATAAAACACTAGATAATGTAACAGGATTAAATGTTAACTATAACAATGGAAATGCCAAAATAACATGGAATAGTGTTAACAAACCTACTGATGTAGATACAAAAGATTATGGTGATTTTGGTTACTATGTATATTATAATGATACGTTATTAGGATGGACAACTAATAACTATTACAACTTTGAAACAACTATTCCATACGGAACATATAAAGTAGTAACAGCTTATAAAAATATTTCAACAAATAAAAGCACCGGTGCAATCTTTGCTCTTGAATCTAATGTAGAATTTTTGTTTAATGAGTCAAGTTCTGTTACCCTATCTCTTAATCAAGAATATACAGAAAATGAATATCCAGTCCTTACAAAACAAGATGGTTTAGATGTATCTGAACTTACTACTATTACTAAAAAGATAATAGATTTGACAACTAATATAGAAGTTTATAATATAGACACATCTAAAGCCGGGCAATACGAAATTACATATACGGTAAGTTACTTAGATAAAACACAAAGTTTTACTAAAACAGTAATAGTTCAATAGATAAGGGATGAAATATATGAAAAAGAAAGAAAACAAGGATAAAAAAGAACAAAAAAAGATAATCAAAGTTACTACAAATATCTTTACAATAATTCAACTTTTGGTCATGGCTTTTGTGATTTATTCAATTTATTTAATAAATGGTATTGAAACTGAAATAAGATATTTTATAATGATTTTGACTTTAATTGTTAATATTGTATTTATAATAATACTTAAAAGAATACTAAGAAAAAACAAACTAATAAGATATATAATTTTTATTATAATATCTGCTATTCTAATTGGAGTTCAAGGTTTTTTAGGTTTCTTTATCTTTAAAACCTACTCTTCATTAGATGGATTAAATAAAAATAAAATAACTTATACAAGTGCTTTAGTTGTTCTTGATGAAAAAGATTATAAAATTGATAATTTGAAAAATTTAAATATTGGAATAATAAATGATACAACATCAATTGATGGTTATGTTCTTGGAGTAAAAATAATAGAAGAAAAAAAATTAAACGATAAAAATACAATTATTGAATATGAAGATTTTTCTACTTTAATGGCAGATTTATATGACGAAACGTTAGATGCAATAATTATTTCAAGTAACTATCCTAGTATGTTTAAGTCAATTGATGAATATGAAAAAATTGAAACTGAAACAAAAATAATATATGAAAAAAGTAAAGAATATACTAAGAGTGAAATAGCAGACTATACTGGAGAGGAAATGGTTAACTTTAATACATCTGATAAAGTTGATAAACCATTTACTGTTCTAGTAATGGGAATAGACTCTGCTGCAAAAACATTAAATAAAAACGCAACTGGAAATGGTGATGCTCTTATGTTAGTAACATTTAATCCAAAAACATTAAATGCTACAATATTAAGTATTCCAAGAGACACTTATGTTCCAATAGCATGCTTTGCAAATCAAAAAGAAAATAAAATAACTCATGCAGCTTGGAACGGTGAAAGTTGTATGATTAAGACAATACAAAATTTTACAGGAATTAAAATTGATTACTATGTAAAAATAAATTTCAAAGGAGTAACTAAATTAGTTGATGCTCTCGGAGGAATCGAGGTTGATGTTCCAATTTCTTTTTGCGAATCAAATTCTAATCGTTCAACAAAAGAGGAAAACTTAATTTGTGTAAAAGAAGGAAAACAAACATTAAACGGTGAACAAGCACTGGCGCTTGCTAGACATAGAAAAACACTACTTACCGGAGACTTACAAAGAGGTGTTAATCAACAATTAGTTGTGCAAGGAATATTAAATAAGGCAAAAACTATAAGAAGCACTAGCCAAGCTCTAGAAATATTAGATACAGTTAGTAAAAATATGGATACTAACTTTACAACTAAACAAATGTTATCATTTTATGATATTTTAAAAAGTTTAATTTTAACAAGTTCTGAAAATTCTAACTTAATAAATATTCAACAATTATATTTATCAGGTTCCGGACAAAATATTTATGATGAAGGAATTGGTTTGGTTTTATATAATTATATTCCAAACAAAAGCAGTCTAAATCAAATTGTCAGTGTTATGGAACAAAATCTTGGATTAGAGAAAGTCAAAATGATTAAGAAAATGGATTTTGATATAGAAGATAAATTTGAAATGGAAACGATAGGAACAGATAATTTAAGTGCAACATCTACTTATAGTTTACTTCCTGACTTTGAAGGAAAAAGTGAAAGCTACGCTATTAACTGGTTAAATAAAAATAATATTTCATATAAAATAATTGATAAAGAAATAACTGATAATAGTTATAGTGATGGTGTAGTTATTAAGCAAAGTTTACCTGAAAGCAAAAGAATTGATTTGATAAGTGGAAGTATTACATTAACAATAGCACGTAAGGTAGATATTCCTGTAGTGGAAGAGCCTACTATTGAAGATCCTAATGATGGTGAAATAACAGACACACCTGCAGAAACACCTGAAAATCAGGAAAATACTACTCCTGAAGAAATACCTGAAAATCAGGAAAATACTACACCTGAAAATAATGAAACTGAATAACAAAAAAAATAGTAATTGGTTGACATTCCAATTACTATTTTTATTTACCTAAATGTTCCTTCATCATGCTTATTGAAAATGCATTAACAGATTGGGATGGAACAAATATGACATAATCAATATCATATTTTTCAACATAATCTCTAATAGACAAACCACTATTGTTATGTCTATAATCTATAGAAATCATTTTATTAAAACTTGGAACACTTAATGCTTCTAATATATTTGTAAAAGAAGAACCAACATATAACACATTAGGCAAATGCTCTCTATTTGTATCTATAATTGTCCATGCTTTGTCTCCACCCATATATGCTACTTCATAATCATTTCCTTCTCCAAATACACTTAAACTACTTTCTTTTTCGTTTTCATATCTTGTATAAGAAACATTATATTTTGGAATTAAAATTAATTCTTCTAAAGAAGATTTAACACTTTGTCCTATCTGTCTGTTGAATGAACCATTAACTATAACTTTTTTTATATCATAATTCCCATCAATACTGTAAAATAGAATATTATCATAATTATTTATATAAGAAACTATTTCCCTATAAAGCAGTTCCCCTCCTCGTGGTGTTATGTGATGGTCATTCAAAAAATAACTATCTACATTTTCATTGTTTTTAAAAATATCATATGCATCAATAAAATGAACATTACTATTAATATTATTTTTTACTATTTGAACACTCTTTTGATAAATACTATCACTACTGATATATGAACTTGGTAAATCTTTTGTCATAACTGCATCTTTTCTTGGAATTGACAAAAACACAAACTTAGCACCACTTAAATTTACCTCATCGGCTACTTCGTTAACTAATTTTGTTATATTTTTTAAATTGCTATAATACGATGAACTAACCGTTTGATAACTGGCATACAACTGATTATTACTACCTATTACAACATCACCATTATACCTTTGAAATTGAAATAAATAATATCCTTTAACTAATAAATTTCTATGTTCTAATTGATCAGAAAAAGCTGTTGTAAGAGTATTTAAAAATTCTTCATCAAATATTTTATCAAAACTAAACTTTGGAAAAGTAACTAAATTTCTTCTTTCTAAGTTACTAAAATTTTCATTATTTAAGATAGTCATTGAGAAGAAGTAAAACATAATACATAAAATAAAACTACAAAACAAAAATTTAATATATTTCATAAAATCACCCTAAAACCTAAAGTAAATAAATGGATTGTAATCAGACTGTGCTAGGAACATAATTGTAATGATAAATACTACAAATAAAAATCCATAATGTAAAATTTCTAGAAAATATTTTAATTTATTATTTTTAACATTCTTAATGGTATCAATAATTTTATTGTAAACAGGCATTGAAAATATAATTGCAAGTATAAAATAAATGTAATAAGTTTCTATATATATTAAGGAAAGTGAAAGTCCATAACTTGTAATATTGAATGAAAATAACGCTTTTAGCATATTAAAGAATATATTTAAGTTATCAGCTCTGAATAATACCCATCCTACTAAAATAACTAGAAGAACATAAATGTGTTTAAAAAAATTAGGACACTTTTCTAAAAATTTATTTATAACAAATTTTTCTAAAATTAAAAATACAAAATAATATAAACCCCACAATACAAAATTCCAAGAGGAACCATGCCAAAAACCTGTTAAGAGCCATACTATGAATAAATTTATAATTTGACTTTTTATACCTTTTCTATTACCACCAAGAGGAATATAAACATAATCTCTAAAGAAACTTGATAATGACATATGCCATCTTCTCCAAAATTCTGTAATAGATTTTGAAATATAAGGGTAATTAAAATTTTCTAAGAAATGAAAACCAAACATTCTTCCAAGTCCTATAGCCATGTCAGAGTAAGCAGAAAAATCGAAATAAATTTGAAACATATATGAAATAGCACCAAGCCATGCAACTGGTGTTGTTAAACTTTCTAATCCATAAACTATATCTGCGAGTTTACCCATGTGATTTGCTATAATCATTTTTTTAGAAAGTCCTAATATAAATCTTTCTAAACCATATGTAAAATCATCTAAAGAAATTTTTCTCTCATTAATTTCATTTTCTATATCTTTATATCTAACAATTGGTCCTGCAACTAACTGAGGAAAAAAGGATACATATAAAAGCAAATAAAAGAAGTTTTTTTGAACCTTTACTTCTTTCCTATAAACATCTATTACATAAGAAAGAACTTGGAAAGTCCAAAAAGATATTCCTATAGGTAATATTATATTTTTTACTTCAATATTAATATTTAAAATATAGTTAAAATTTTCTATAAAAAAATTAAAATATTT
>JAZNOG010000022.1:0-4682 GCA_045580645.1 Bacilli bacterium | reverse complement strand
ATAAGACTGATTGACCATTTTCTATCCAGTTATGAATTAACTCTGTATCTGTTAATTTCCTTCTTTGTGAAGAAATAGTAGTATCAGGATTAAGTTTTCCTAATCTTGTTTTCTTTTCATCAATAGTAACTTCTTTTGTTTCTTCTAAGTTAACTGCCGTAAACATTTCTTTTATCAAATATGTATTTAAATATTTATATATATCAGTGCTTTCAAAATCACCTTCGTAATCGCTTTTGTTATCAAATTGTAATCCTGCAAGTATTTCTTCTTCTGGAATCATTGCTTTATCTTTTTCTGAAGCAATCCATCTTATTGGTTCTACTTCCACCCATACATAATCACCATTTTTACATATTTCACCATTTGATAGTTGTATATTTTTATAACATAGATTAACCTTAACTCTAGAATATATTTTTCCATTATATTCATATGGAATTTGTTTAATAGGAGAAAAACCTTTATCATATTCATCATATCTTCTATAATCAGTTGTCCATCCTTCACCTTTTTGAGTTAATTTTCCATTTTCAAAGGCAAATTCTAGTCTAGACTGCATTATTTTTGAAACAGACCATTTTGGAAGATATCCCATTTGAATAGTTAATAAACCATCTTCTGATCTTTCAATCACTACATTTTTAGGCAAAACATCAATTGAAGAAAACTTTAAAACTGGGCGACAACCGACATCACGATCATAAATATTGTCGTTGTTTTCATCTCCATCGCTATCAACAACACACACGTCATTATATATATCATCTGTTTTTGTCCACCACCAACCAGTTCTATCTTTTAAAGAGTCTTTCCCATCTAAATGAGTATCTGAAACAAAACCACCTAAAAGAATAGCAAAATCTGTTATTGCTGCTTTAGTTCCTCTTTTTTTAAATATTTCAAGACTGTTTTCTCCAGATATTTGGTCTATTTCTAAAAATGTTAGTTCTTTCATAGTTACATCACCATCTTTATAATAACACATTTATTGTCCTTTTTCTATTTATTTGACATGTTATTTCTGATTAAATAATAACTATTCAGATTATATATAAAGTTTTATCTTTTATATCCAACTATCTTGTTTATTAAATAACTATTTATAAAAATAACCAATATTGAATATAAAGCCTTTAACATTCCAAAGTAAAAACATCCAAGCAATATTATAATTGTATTAACAATAAAGTTAGTCTTTCCTAATCTTATACCATAAAATTTTCTAACAACTAAAGCAACAACATTTATTCCACCAGATGAAAAACCAAGTTTATAAATAAAACCACCAGTTAGTCCACATACAATTCCAGCAAGTCCTACTGCAATTATTGGAATACTAATATTTATTGGTTCGAAAAAACTAGTTAATCTGACAAATATTGGATATGCAAATGTTGCAAGTATTGTTCCTTTTGTTGTGTCTTTTGGTAATTTAAAATAACTAATTATAAGCATTGTAATATTTATGATTAGTATTACTATGGAAGGTTTTATATTAAATATATGATTAAATATTATTGCTAAGCCTTGAGTGCCACCAGCTACCAGCTTTAAAGGTTTTAAAATCAAATTAAAGTTAAGAGCGGCAATAAATAAACATAACAATAATAACAGATATTTTTTTATTTTTTTCATAATCCACCTACTATATAGTATTGCTAAAAAAATAGAATGTTAAACATAACACTCTATTAAAATTTATCTTTTTATTCTTTCTTTTTATCTATGTTTTTTTACCTCATCAGTTTCAAGCATTGGATTAACTTTAGTAAAATAATTCATGTCAAAATATTGTCCATTTATAAAGTATGAATCTATTCGAACCCCATTAAAGTTTGCAACTTTTTGATGTAACTTTAATGATGGTGTATTAAACGAAAATACTCCACTTGTAATACTAGTATATCCTAATTTAAACATTTCATCGTAAAATGCATTTACCATCTTTGTTCCAAGTCCACTCGCATGAATATTAGGATTTATTGCAAGTTCTATTTCCATATTTCCATTTTCTTTATCATCTCTTAAATTATTAACAAAACCAGCAAAATTATTATTTTTATCTAATAATACATAAGTAAAATTTGCTACTGCTTTAGTTAAACCATATTTTTCATTACCAATTTGTGGTATATATTTATCTTCTCCAAGTGGTTTTGTAAATTTTTCTCTATTTTCTAAACATTTTGCATATTCTCTTGTAATTGGGTTTAAGTCTATTCCACATTGATCAAAAACTTTAGGACTAACCATACGATAATCTTCATCTATATATATTATTTCTGATGCTTTTTCTTTTGTTCCTTTTAATACACTTGAATCATATACCAAAGAACTTGGGACATATAAAGAATCTTTTTTAGTATATCCAGGAACATCTTGATACATTAATTTTGAACCTAATTTGCCATCATGAACAGTTGCAAGCGGAATATCTGCCCATTTAGACATCTCTGTTTGATCAAGCATTTCAATCTTTTTTTTATCTAGTCCACTTACAGCGGTTGTTACATTATGAATATTCAAACTATGTAAATATTTTAAATAATCATCTATAACTACACTACCTAATTGTAAAGATAAACTTTCATCTATATCATTATTTAAAAACACTTGTAATTGTGCTCTTCTAGTAGACCATATTAAGTTTGATACTCCAACAATACCTATTGCTCTTCCTGAATCAACAATAGTAAATGGAAATTGTAAATTAGGTATGCTATAAAATTGTCTCATATTAAATAAAGTCTTTTCATCAATGCCTTCTTTTAAATAACTTTTTGGGACGATTATATTAGGTTTAATAACTCTTTCATTTTGTTTTATTATTTGCTCTTTATTTACGTAAACTTCTTCTTCAAGTATAGTAAAATTAAGAGACTGTGTGCACCAATTTTTATATTCTGTTACAATTTCTGATTTTAGATCTTCATTTATTTCATCTTTTGTTTCAAGTCTTATTGAATACACACCAGTTGTTATATCATTATTATAGATAGAAATATAACCAACGTAATTTCCATTTTTATCAAGTATTGTAGCGCGATATGTTGTTGGCAATATTTTTAATATAGATTCTACTTCTTCATTAGATAAAGAACTATTTTGTTTTATTATTTCTTTTGATTCTTCTATATACGCATCAAAGCTTCCTATTAAATAATGTTCTGTTTCTATTTTTTTTACAAAAGTATCTTTCATTGTTTCACTATCCTTATTTTAATAATTTCATATAAATTAATATTATCATATTTTTAAAAAAAACAAAACTGATTTAGCACAATTATACCAAATCAGTTTAAATGACTTATCTTCTGTTATTTTTTGATTGACTATAAATATCTTCGCCAACAATCATATCTTCAAAAATTATATTTTGAAATTCTTTAGATAAATGACTGCCAACTGTATTAATAAATTCATCCATAGTAAATGTAGAGTATCCATTTTCATCAGTTTCTGGCGCTTCAAAATCTTCAAGTGCTTTGGCTGGAACAGGTCCATCTGCACCTACATTTAATCGCCAATGTCTATATTTTTCATGCCTATTTTTTAAATATGCAATACCTTCTGGTGTGAATTTAACTTTAACCATAGTTGGTTCTTTTTCCATATATTCCCCTCCTTACATACAATTTTAACACATTTGTTTGAAAAAGTCAAAATTAACCAATTTAATTTAGATTAATTACTTTAACATTTTCTTTATAATCTTTTTTTAATTCTTTTACAAAAATAGATTCATTTTTTATAGGAACAAGTAAATAAACTTTGTTTTTAGTTCTAGTAAGCGCTACATAAAAAAGTCTTCGCTCTTCACTATAAAGGTATTTTTCATTATTTAATGAAACAAACCTAAGTAATTTAGAATCAATAATTTTATTAGGAAACCCTAATTGTTTGTTTTCTAAATTTATAATAATAACGTTTTCCTCTTCTAATCCCTTTGATTTATGAACTGTTAAATACTTTATTTTTATATCTTTATTTTTAATATATATTATACTATTTTTCTCTAGTTTAAAATTATTATCAATAATCATAAAAACATCAAAGTTGTTTCTACCTAACACTAATATTTCTTTTTTTGTTTCTTTATATATTTGTAGAACTAACCTTAAAAAAGCGGTTTTTATATTTTTATAATATAAAATAATAATTGGATAATCTAAATTTTTATTTGATCTTAAATTCTTTTTAATTTGTTCTTTATTCTTCATAATAAAAGAACCCGCTACTTGAATTAATTCTTTACTATTACGATATGTATTTTGTATCTTCATAACTTTAGAATTATTAAAATAATCTTTAAAGTTTAAAAATAATGATAAATCACATCCTGTAAAACGATAAATAGATTGAAAATCATCCCCTACTACCATTAAAGAAGAATTTGTTATATCTATAATTTTTTTAATAAGCAAAAATCTAATATATGATGTGTCTTGATACTCATCAATAATAATATATTTATATTTCAAATTAAGTTCTTCTTTTTCTAACTTATCTATTGCTTTTAATATCATATCATTAAAATCTATCTCATTGTTTTCCTCTAAATAATTTTGATAAATTAAATATATATTTAAAACTATTATTACAAATATTTTTTGAAGTTTATATCTTAATATATTCTTCCTTGCTTCTTTTAAAAACACTTTTAAACTTTCAATATTATA
>JAZNOG010000021.1:0-21561 GCA_045580645.1 Bacilli bacterium | reverse complement strand
CTTCTAATCCATTATCTAATTTTTCATAAAATAACTTTTCTTCAAAATTGTTGATGTTAATTTCTTTCATGTTCTTCCTCTTTCTCTTTTAATAAATATATTGCATCAATTGATATTTTATTTGCAACATCCACTATTTCTTCTTTTGTTATATCTTTTATTATATCTATTTCTTTATTATAATCATCCATTCCTAAATATCTTAAATTATAGTAATATTCTGAAATAGAAGATTGGAACTCATTTATATCATTTATAACGCTGATATATAGATTTTTTGCTTTTTCTATATCAAGATCATTAAATTTTCCTTTTCTCATATCATCAATTTCTTTTTCTATAGATTTAACAACATCATCATAATTAGAATAAGAAATTCCTGCACTTATTGTTAAAATATCATCCATTCTCCTAAAGGTGGAATTTATTGTGTAAGCATATGATTTTTTTTCTCTTATGTTTTTGAAAAATTTAGAATCAGGAGAATTGCCTAATATTATATTATAAATAGTAGCAACATATTTTTTTTCTTTTTTAGTAAGTTTTCCTAGGCTGCACCCTATAGCTAGTTTTGATTGGTTATAAGAACTTTCTTCTACTACTTCATCTATTCCTCTATTTTCACTTCGATAATCAATTGCAAAATCTTTAACTAAATAATCATTGGAAGGAAAACATAATTTTTCATTTACGACTTGTTTCATTAAATTAAAATCTAAATCACCCACTACGAAAATATCTATTTTATTATTTTTCAAAAATTCTTTATAATAAGTATACAAATTTTCATTATTTATTTTTTCTAAATCTTCAATTGTTCCTTCCATTTTATAAGAAAATGGATAATCCCCCATAAGTTGTTTTAATTTTTGATTAGCATATAAACTAGTATTTTCTTTAGTGCTTTTTATATCTGATTCTAAGTTGTTTTTTATTATATTAAATATTTCTTCATTAAATTTATTATTTTCTACATTAGGATTAAATATAATTTCATGTAAAAAATCAAGTGATTCAAAAAGCATATCTTCTTCTGTGTATTTAGGATTTAATATTGATAAATAAATTTCAGTTAATATGTTTTTTCCTACTCTTTTATTATTTCCATAAATATCTGCGCCATATAGGTCTTGTTTTTTTATAGCCATTTGTTTTTTAGTAGGATAATTTTTGCAAGAAAATATTAAATTATCAAGTAACATGTTACGTATAGTTATTTCATCTTTTTTTATTTCTTTAGTAAAAACTATTTTAAAAAAAAGAGTCTTAAATTTTGTTGTTTTTATCATGTGTAAATCATAAGAATCTTTTATCATTTTATATTCCATAAAACCCTCCTAGTAATTTATTTTTTTACTGCCTCCAATACTAAAATTACTGCTTCATCAAATGTTTTTTCACGTTCTTCACTAGATAACTCTTCTTTTGTTACTAAATTATCTGATACAGTTAAGACACTTGTTGCATCTTTTCCTAACATTTTGGCAATATAGAAAAGTGCAAAGCTTTCCATTTCTACTGCTAAACAGTAATTTTCTTTTATTTTTTCATCTTCATACTTATTGTAAAATACATCACTAGTATTAATATTACCAATTTTTATAGTTATATTATTTTTATTTGCGCTATTAACGATGGATTGGCCTAATAGGACAGAACTTTTTACTAAATGGACATCTTCTCCGTTATATTGAAAGGCAAAATTTGATAATGTATATGCTTTTTCTGCTAAAATAATATCACGGACTTTTATATCTTTTGAGTAACTTCCACATGAACCTAATCTTATTATTTTTTGAACACCATATTCTTTAAATAGTTCATATGCATATATTCCCATACTTGGCATACCCATGCCAGATGCCATAACTGTTATTTTTTTGTCTTTATAATACCCAGTATATGCTAAGGCTAAACGGACATTATTAACTAATTTTACATCTGTTAGAAATTTTTCTGCTATATATTTAGCACGTAATGGATCTCCTGGCATTATAACAATATTTGCTATGTTTTCTTTTTCTGCATTCATATGTGGTGTCATAAAATCACTCCTTTTTATTTTTCTAGAAAATTTTTGTTATGTTTTAATTTGGTCAAAATCGACCAAATTAAAATTATCATAACGTTAAAACTTAATTATATTACTAATCTTCTTCATAATCATTCATATTATTATTTTCAAGTTTTACTAATACTTCTCTAGGTTTAGAACCGTTTTGAGGACCAATAATACCTCTTTCCTCTAATAAATCTATTATTCTAGCGGCTCTATTATAACCTAGTTTGAACTTTCTTTGTAATAATGATGCAGATGCTTTACCAGTTGTTACTACAAATTCTACTATATCATTATATAAAGGATCATCATATTCTTCCTTTTCATTACTTATTGTATTAGATTTAATTTCTTCATCTTTATTTTCTAAATTCAAGAAACTTTCATCATATGATGCTTTTTGTTGTTCTATAGTCCAGTTAACAACTTTTTTAATTTCTTCTTCTGATACAAAAGCACCTTGTATTCTTTCTGGAGCATTTTCTCCCATTGGTAAGAATAACATATCCCCTTTTCCAAGAAGTTTTTCTGCACCAACCATATCAAGAATTGTTCTAGAATCAATACTAGAAGATACCGCGAATGAAATTCTTGATGGAATGTTTGCTTTAATTAAACCTGTAATTACATCGGTTGATGGTCTTTGTGTTGCTATAATCAAATGTATTCCAGCAGCACGGGCCATTTGTGTAATTCTCATAATTGAATCTTCTACTTCTTTACCTGCTACTAACATAAGGTCAGCAAGTTCATCTACAATAACTACCATATATGGAAGTTTCCTTATTTGTTCTTCTTCAGATAGTTTTGCATTTTTTTCCTCAACTAGTTTATTATAACCAGCAATATTTTTTACACCATTTTCCTCGAATAAATCGTAACGCCTTTCCATTTCACTAACTGCTTTTTTAAGTGCAAGTGATGCTTTTCTAGGATCTGTTACAACTGGTATTACTAAGTGAGGAATTCCATTATACATTGATAGTTCTACTTTTTTAGGATCTACTAAAATAAGTTTTACTTCATCAGGTCTAGCTTTCATTAAAAGTGACACTATAATACCATTTATACATACTGATTTACCTGAACCAGTAGAACCTGCTACTAACATATGGGGTGTTTTATCAATCTCACACCATTTTACTTTACCCATTATATCTTTACCAAGTGCAACTGATAATAAAGATTTGCTATTTTGTTTAGGCATAACTTCTATTATTTCTCTTAATGATACAGTTTGACTTTGATCATTAGGCATTTCAATTCCAACAGTAGATTTCCCTGGAATTGGTGCTTGAATACGGACATCTTTTTTAGCAAGTGATAAAGATATTTCTCTATTTATACCAAGTAATTTACTTACTTTAACTCCTGAAGATAATTTTATTTCATATTGTGTTACACTAGGTCCAATATTTACTTCCACTACTTTTCCTTCTATACCAAAGTCTTTTAATACACCCTCAAGTATTTCAATATTCTTTTCAATAGCAGCATGATCATTAGTTTTCTTATTCTTTTTAGGGGCATCTAATAATTCAACTGGAGGTAACTTATAGCTTTTATTAATAACAACCTCTTCTTTAGAACTTTTTTCCTCTTTCTTTTCTTCATGACCAATTTTAGTTATTTCACTAATATCTTGAACCACTAATTTATTTTCATCATCATTGTGATCAACTATCTTTAATGCTGGTTTTTCTTTATAATCAGCATTATATTCGCGATGTTCTTCTTTTGCTTTAACTTTTTCTTTTTTTTCTACTTTAAACATATCTTTACTTTTCTTATATGTGTTTTTAATTACATCGATTAATGAAAGGCCTGTAAATATCATAAATCCTGATACCCATAATACCCATATAACTATGTTAGTTCCATCGCTTTCAAATAATTTATAAAATAATGTTGAGAAAATTGCCCCAAGAATTCCACCACCTGTATTAGATAAACTTTGATTAAAAATGCCAGGTTTTATTTCTCTGGCCATTATTTTATCTATACCAGTCATCAAATAGTCAATAGTTTCTGAAATAATTGAACCACTTTCTATATTTAGCATTGCATATTCTTGGTGTAAAAATACTAAAACTCCAATTATTATCAAATATATACCAAACATTTTAGAAGACCAAAAATTAAAGTTTTTACGATATACAATTAGATACACACCTAGTGCAAGGGTTGCAAGAAGTGTAAAAAAATATAAATTCCCTGTTAAGAATAGTGAAAAAGATGCAATTATTCTTCCAACAGGTCCATATTTTCCTATACCAAGTATTGCAATTAAAATTAAAAATACACCATAAAGTTCTACTAAATAATCTGGTTTTTTATTACTTTGACTTCTCTTTTTTTTCTTCGCCATAATACATTCCTACTTTCATATATAATTATAACATGTAATATAAATTAAGTTCAAGGTAAATAACAATTAAAATTATTACATGCATAATAAAAGAATTTTATCTTAATTGATAAAATTCTATAAATTATTCATTAAATTTTTATTTTTATATTATTGATATGTACAAGTAGAACCATAATATGCTAGGCCACGCGCAGAACAGAATGATGAGCATTGACTACTATTTTTTAGGCTATTATTACTGCAAATATAATGATAAGTTTGTGGTGCTGCAGTGTCATAGCATGAACATGTTCCTGAAATACTTGCAGAACCTGTTGATGTTGAAGTTGAACCACTACCAGAAGATCCTACATAATATGATGCATCTTTAGATGCAGATCTTCCTGCTATGTCTTTACAAGTAGTAGATATTTGGTGTGTTCCTGTGGTTACAGTTTTAAAATAAACTGTTTCAGTAGTATATTTTGTAGAATAACCTGACCAATCACTTCCATATTCATAACTCCATGAACTTGTTCCTGGTTTAATCCACCAAACTTGTGTGCTTTTAATACCACTTACTGAATCTTTACATATTATATTTACTTGGTTAGTATTTATTCTCGAATATGTTACTGTAGGATTTTCTTTGTCAAGTTTCAACTCATACTCTGCTAAGTCACTACACATAGTAGGATATTCACTATTACAAGCTTTTACAAAATATAATTCTCCATCAACTGAATTAGATATTGAATCAGTTGAAATTCCTGATTGCATTTCAAATTCATTTTTACCATAGTAATATGCAGGTTCGCCATATCCATTTTCTATGCTACTTCCTGAAAATGATAAAACAGTATTATTAATATGCCATTTTCCACTTTCGATTCCATCGTTAGCCACTATTGTTGGAACAGTTGGAGCTTCGTAAACAGCAATAGAATAAGTTTTTAATATTTTATCTCCTGCCTTTATATTTAACATAGAGCTTCCGCCGATTAAACCTGTTACAGAAATTTCACTAGTAGTTTTATCATAGCTACAAGAAGCTATACTAATATCATTAATAGAGCATGTTGCTTCTTCTGTTCCACTATAAGAGTAAGAAATGGTTTTTGTTTCTCCTTTTCCTAAAACTATATTACTAGATGTTATTTCTCCTCCTCTTTGTTCACCGAAAATATTTAGATTGGCTACAAATAAAACATCTCTGTCATTATTATTTTCATCAATTGCGCTGTAATCACTAGGGGTAGTAATATCTAACCATAATTTAATTGTATAAAGTTCACTACTTTCTTCAGCTTCAATTTCTCCAGTGTCTATTATAGCTTTTCCATTTTCAAAGTTTGCAATAGACCAAGGGCTGTCTCCTTTTTTTATTCCAACTTTTATATATTGATCTGGAACACAAACATCTGGTGTTATTAATGAATCACCAACTGTATATGCTCTAGAGGTATTACAAACATTAGATAAAAATATCTCATAATGTGTAAGAATAGTTCCTGAATTTGACATACTAAAAGTGTAAGTTTTATTATTTTCTAAAGCATCATCATCTAGTTGCGGAATAGCTCTATTTAGTATAATAGCAGAACTTTCATCATCTAAAGAAAGTTCTAAATTACCAGCGGATACTGTGTTAATTAAAGTTCCTTCTTGAATATCAGTTAAATATGCATAACTAGTTCCACCCACTACTAGTAATAAGGCAAAAGCACTTATAAAAAGCATGGTAGGAACATTATTTTTTATTTGTTTTTTGTTTTTTAATTTGTTAAATTTCTCAAAAAAATTCATTCTAATCACCTATTATTCTATATAAATGATAACATATATTTTTTATCTATTCAATATAAAAAAATAAAAAAATAAACTTATGACAAATTCTGTCAAAAATTTATTTTACTTATTTAAAAATTTATTATATTTTATTATTTCTTTGTCTTCTAAATTAGTTTTATTTAATTCTTCAATTAACTTCTTTTGTTCTCTGTTTAATTTCTTAGGTGTTACTACTTTTATAACTATATATAAATCTCCATAAGAGTTATAATTCACATCTTTTATTCCTTTTCCTCTTATTCTGTGTTTATCTCCAGTTTCTGCTCCTTCTTCTATAGTTAAAGTAATAACATTTTTAGGTAATTTTACATCTTTTTTACAACCTAGTATTGCTTCAGTAATTGTAATAGGAAGTGTGATATATAAATCTTTTCCATCTCTTTCATAAAATTCATGTTCTTCTACTTTAAATTCTATATATAAGTCTCCATTTGGGCCTTCGTAAGGAGATGGTTCACCATAACCAGACATTCTTATTCTGTTTCCATCATCAATTCCTTCTGGAATAGTTACACTTATAGTTTTAGTAACTTTATTTACTCCTTTGCCACGACATTTAGAGCATACTTTATCATATGTTTTTCCTTTTCCTTCACAAGCAGGACAAGTTGTTTTGGTAAGGAAACTTCCAAATATAGTTCTTTGTTCTTTTGTTACTGTTCCGCTTCCATGACATGTGTCGCAGTTTTTTATCCCATGTCCACCTTCCCCATCACATGAAGAGCATTTTTCTGTTGTTGTTATTTCTATTTCTTTTTCACAACCAAGAGCTGCTTCTAAAAATGTTAATTTCATAACAAGAAGGGAATCTCTTCCTTTGACATTTCGGCTTCTTCTTGAGGAATTTCCTCCAAATGATTCAAAGCCAAATAAATCTTCAAAAATAGACGAGAAATCAAAATTAGAAAAATCAAATCCTCCAGCACCACCAAAACCTTGATTATTATCAAATGCTGCGTGTCCAAATTGGTCATATTGTTTTCTTCTATTTTCATCGGATAAAACTGCATATGCCTCTTGAACTTCTTTAAATTTTTCTTCTGCGTCTTTTTCTTTATTTACATCTGGGTGATATTTTTTTGCTAGTCTTCTAAAAGCAAGTTTTATATCTTGCTCACTTGCATTTTTATCTACCCCTAAAACTTCATAATAATCTTTTTTTGCCATTACTACACTTCCTCATAATAAACTTTTTTATATTCTTTTAAAGTATCTCTAAACATATCAAGAGCTTTTTCTATTGTATTGTCATTTACTATATCAATGCCAACATTTTTAAGTATTTCTAAAGAATAATTTTTTCCTCCACTCGATAAAAATTGTATATAATTTTCTAAAGCGTTTTCTTTGTTACTTAAAATATCACTTACTATAGAGCACGCTACTGAAATACCTGTAGAGTATTTGTATACATAAAAACTGTTATAAAAATGTGATATTCTTGCCCATTCTAATTTAATTAAATCATCACTTACAATATTATCTCCATAATATTTTTTGTTTAAATCTAAGTAAGTAGATGAAAGAAGTTCTTCTGTTAGAATTTCTCCATTTTCTTCTTTTTCATGAATTATTTTTTCAAATTCTGCAAACATGGTTTGTCTTATTAAAGTTGTTCTAAAATCTTCTAGTAAGTTATTTAAATAAAACAATTTTTCTTCTTTTGTATTAGAAATACTATACATATATTTATTTAATAATATTTCATTAACAGTAGACGCTATTTCCGCTAAGAAGATGGTATATGATGATTTATGATATTCCTGATTTTTATTTGAATATAAACTATGCATAGAATGCCCAAGCTCATGTGCTAAAGTTGAAACACTATAAAAATCGTTTTCAAAATTTAATAATATATATGGGTCTGTATCATAACTACCCCAAGAATATGCTCCAGTTCTTTTGTTTTTATTGTTATATACATCAATACAATTGCTATTCATTAATTTTTTTAAATTTTTTATATAATCTTCTCCAAGTGGTTCTAAAGCTTTTATAATAATTTCTTTCGCTTCTTCATAAGTCCATTTTTTATCAATGTTTTTTGTTAATGGAACATAAATATCATACATGTGAATTTCATCAAGTCCTAAAACATCTTTTCTTAATTTTATATAATCATAAACTATATCTAAATTATTATTAACTGATAAAAGTAATTTATCATATAGTTTTTCATCTATATTATCTGAGAAAAGTGACATATTAAGACAATTTTTATAATTTCTTACTTTAGCAATAAAGTTATCACTGGTAATACTTCCTTTTAATAAACTAGCATAAGTATTTTTTAATTTATCATATGATGTATAAAATGTTTCAAAAGCTTCTTTTCTAACTTTTCTATCATTGCTTTTTAGAAATTTAGTATAATTACTTGAATTAAGTTCTACTGTTTTCCCTTCTTCATCACGAATATCATCAAATGTTATATCAACACTATCAAGCATATCAAAACTATCAGAAGAAGATGAAAATACTTCTCCAAGTGATGCAAGAAGTGCTTCTTCTTTAAATGATAATGTATGTTCTTTTTCTCTAAATATTTCTTCAAATGTCCTATGATATTTTTCTAAATCTTTATTTTCTTTTTCAAATTCCAGTATCTTATCGTATGTATCTTTTAATAATTCGGGAATAAAAAATGATAATTTAAACGATACCTCATCTGATAATTTATCTATTTTATTTGCTAAAACTTTGTTTTTTGAAATAGACATATCCTCATGAAATTTCATATTTGAATAAACAATTAACTTTTCAAGTATTCTCATTGTTCCATAATATAGATTGGTAGCATCTAATAAATTAATTGCACTATCTAAAAGTTTTCCTTCATAACTTTGCACTTTTTTTGTTAACTCTTTAACTTTTTCTATATCTTCTTTTATTTCTTTTTCTTCTTTATATATTTTAGTTAAATCCCATTTATAAATATTTTCTACTTCATTTCTAGTTTTAGTTTTTCCCATTTTTCCTCCATTTTTATTTATTACTTATTAGTTTATTTTTATTTTCTTTTTCAATTTGTTTTAAACTTTTTTCAGGGGTTGGTAAATCTTCAGGCATTGTTCCACCATTTTTTGCTATAACATCCCTAATATTTTTTCCAATGTTATAATGAGTTTTATTTGCTTCATTTTCATTTTGAATATTATCTTTTTTTAATTTAGATTCTGTTTGTGATATTCTAAATAAATTTGCTGCAAGTTCTTCGCTACACATATTATCTAAAATATCCTCTCTATATCTTAATCCTTTTCTTTTTGCAATGTCATCTGCAGTCTCACCATTATATAAACCTTTGTAACCCGCATTATGAAATTTGTCAAAATTTTTAACTCCGGCTTCTTTAGCTGCTTGATTTAACGAATAATTGCCTTTTTTTGTTAAGTTTCTTTGATAAAATCTTTTTTCATCTTCAGTTAAACTAGAATATTCTTTTTCAGTAAGTTCCATTTTTCTAGTTTGGACAGCAAAATATGTTTGGGCAAGCGCAATTACTTTTTTTCTACTATCACCATTTTGTGCAATTAAGTAACAAGCATATCTTGATAAATGATAACTTATAGTTTTTCGTTTTGTTTTTGAACCTATGTCAACCATTTTCCTGACCTCGGGAAAATGGTCTAAAACATTATTATTACTCATCTCACAAGCGATCATTGCATTTTTTATAACCTTATGAAAATTTTCCCACTTATTATATCCTAATAACGGCATAAGTTCTCTTGCTTCCCAATATTCATGTCCATTTTCATCTATATGTTTTATACTTTCAAATATATTGTTACTAATTTCTAATTCGTTCATATATTTTATTCCCCCATTCTTTTTTCTTTTAAACTTCATATTCAAATTAACAGTATGCACAAATAGTGCATACTGCTTAATTTATTATTTTTCTTCAAATTCTGCTTCTTTAACTGTTTCTTTTTCTTCTGTTTCTGAAGCAGCACCTTGATTTTCTGCATTAGCATTTGCTTGTTGATATACTTTAGCTGCTAGTGCATAAGTTGTTTCTTGTAAGCTTTCTGTTTTCTTCTTGATATCTTCTATATCATTTTTTTCAATTGCTTCTTTTAATTCTTTTATTTTGTTTTCTGCTTCTTCTTTTTCTTTGTCATCAATTTTATCTTTTAAATCTTTAATTGCTTTTTCTGTTTGGAAAATCATTTGTTCTGCTTCATTTTTAGTATCTGCTTCTTCTTTTCTTTTTTGGTCAGCTTCGCGATTTGCTTCAGCTTCTTTCATCATTTTATCTATTTCTTCTTCTGATAATGTTGTATTAGAAGTAATTGTAATAGATTGTTCTTTGTTAGTTCCTAAATCTTTAGCAGTAACATTAACTATACCGTTAGCGTCGATATCAAATTTAACTTCAATTTGAGGAACTCCTCTTGGTGCTGGAGGTATATTGTTAAGCACAAATCTTCCAAGTGTTTTATTATCCATAGCCATTGGTCTTTCACCTTGAAGAACATGAATATCTACTGCTGGTTGATTATCTGCTGCTGTTGAGAATACTTGTGATTTTGATGTTGGAATTGTTGTATTTCTTGGAATTAAAACAGTCATAACATTTCCAAGTGTTTCAATACCAAGTGATAGAGGTGTTACATCAAGTAAAACGATATCATTAACATCTCCAGTTAAAACTCCACCTTGTATTGCTGCTCCCATTGCTACTACTTCATCTGGGTTAACTGATTTGTTTGGTTCTTTTCCTAATTCATTTTTAATTAAATCTTGAACCATTGGAATACGAGTTGAACCACCAACTAATATAACTTGATCAATATCTTCTTTTTTTAGTTTTGCATCTTTTAATGCATTTCTTACTGGAGTAAGTGTAGATTCTACTAAATCTCTAATTAAATCTTCAAATTTAGCACGAGTTAAACTCATATCTAAATGAAGTGGTCCACTTTCTCCTTGTGTAATAAATGGACAAGAAATTTGTGTTGTTGTAACTCCTGATAAATCTTTTTTAGCTTTTTCAGCAGCTTCTTTAAGTCTTTGCATTGCCATTTTATCTTTAGATAAATCAATACCATTTTCTTTTCTAAAGTTTTCTACTAAATATTTTATAATAACTTCATCAAAGTCGTCTCCTCCTAAGGTGTTATTCCCTGCTGTTGGTTTAACTTCAAATAAACCTTCTCCTTGTTCTAGAATAGAAACGTCAAATGTTCCTCCACCTAAGTCGTAAACTAAAATTGTTTGCATTTTTTCTTGTTTATCTAAACCATATGCTAGAGCTGCAGCGGTTGGTTCATTAATAATTCTTTCTACTTCAAGTCCTGCAATTTTACCTGCATTTTTAGTTGCTTGTCTTTGGGCATCATTAAAGTATGCTGGAACTGTAATAACTGCTTTTGTAACAGTTTCTCCTAGGTAAGCTTCCGCAGTTGCTTTTAAATTACCAAGAATCATTGCACTTACTTCTTCTGGAGTATATTCTTTACCTTCCATTTCTACTTTTTCTTTAGTTCCCATTAATCTTTTAATACTACGAATAGTATTTGGATTTGTTTCAGCTTGACGCTTAGCAGCATCACCTACTATTGTTTCTCCATTTTTCTTACATACTATTGAAGGAGTTGTTCTATTTCCTTCTGGATTAGGGATTACTTTTGTTTCCCCAGCTTCTTGAACTGCAACACAACTGTTTGTAGTTCCTAAATCAATACCTATAATTTTACTCATTTTTATCATTTCCTTTCATTTGTCTTCTTCTTATTAAAATATTATTTATATCTTCTTTTATATATTGTTTTTTATCCTCAGTTAATTTTTTAAAACTTTCTAAATCTAAACTTTCTATTTTTTCTTCTATTTCTTCGTATGATAAACCTTCTGCTATCCATTTAACAAGCAACAAATATATTTCAAAAGCGCAATCTGTTGCTTCTTCATCAAATAAAAATCCTAACTTTTCTCCTGCGCTATCATACATATCTGAAGGATTTTTTCCTTGTAGCATACAAGCCATCATAAGAAGTTTTTCTGATTTGTTTTGTTCTTTATTATTTTTCATTTATAATCACCATACTAGGTCTAATGACCTTATCCTTATAAATATATCCTTTTTGATAAACTTCTAAAATTTCTTCATTGTCTTTTGTTTCATCATGTAAAGTAGAAACTGCATGATGATAATTTGAATCAAATATTTTTCCTAGAGCTTCTATTTCTTTAACTTCAAAAGATTCAAGTATTTCTTTAGTTTGTCTATAAATTAGTTTAAAACCTTCAAGAAAGTTTTTTTCTTCTTCACTTAATTCTTTATCCATATTTATAGCTCTTTCAAAGTTATCTAATACTAACAGTAATTTTAATATAATATCTTCATTTGCGTATTTTAGTATTCTACTTACTTCTTCATCTTTTCTTTTACGATAGTTTATAAGATCTGCTTTTGCTCTTAAAACTTCTTCTTCTTTTTCTTTTAATTTTATTTCAAATTCTAATATTTCTTCTTTTTTATTTTTTTTCTTACTTTTTTCCTCTACCGCTATGGTTTCTTTTTCTTCCAATTTAATCACCTATTTGTTTTCTATATTTTCTTTTATAAATTCAAGCATACTAACTACGCGATCATATTCCATTCTCTTTGGACCAATTATTGCTATTGTTCCTTCATCTTTTGGACTTTTATATTTAGTTTTAATTACTGTTACATCATCATCTAAATTTGATTCTTTTCCTATATAAATATTTATATCGTTATTATCTTCTTCTACCATTTCTAAAATATTTTCATCATCTAATTTGTTAAATATTTTTTTTATTTTTTCTACATTGTTAAACTCTGGTTGATTAAGCATTTTATTTTTTCCTACAAACGATACATCGTTTTTCATTGTAAAGTCATTAAACACATCGTAAAATGCATTGTAAATTGCTTCGTGTTGTTTAACATATTGATTTATTATTGGTTTTACTTCAAATTCTAGTTTGGAATTAATTTCATCTATTGGAGTTCCCACAAGAAGTTTATTAATTAACTCAACAGTTTTTTGAATATCTTCTAAAAGAACATTTTCTACTATTATGTTTTTGTGTTCAACATGACCTTTATCTGTAATAATAATTGCTAGCATTTTAGATTCTTCAATAGGTAAAACTTCTACTTTTTTAAGTTTGTTTTCATTAGATTTATTACCTAATACTACTGAAGTATAATCAGTTATTTCAGAAATAATTTCTAAACTTCTTTTTAAATAATCATTTATTTCTAATTTATTATTATTAAAAATTATTTGAAGTTTTAATAAATCATCACCATTCATTTCTTTAGGATGCATTAAATTATCAACATAATACCTATATCCTTTTTCACTGGGTATTCTTCCAGATGAAATATGGGTTTTTTCTAAGTATCCTAAATCTTCTAAAGAAGCCATTTCATTACGAATAGTTGCACTAGAACAATTTAACTGTTCACATATTTGTTTAGAACCAACTGGATTAACAGTTTTAACATATGATTTAACAATAAGATCTAATATTTTTTCTTGTCTAGACGTTAGCATAATCGCCTCCCTTTAGCACTAAAAAGTTACAAGTGCTAATTTCATTATAATAGTATGCTTTAGCAATGTCAATATATAACTGCTAATTTTTATTTTTTATTAATTTAAAATAAAAGAATAGATATTTCTACCTATTCTGGATAACCTGTTGTTATTGTTACTTCGTTGTATGTAGCATAGGAATCAGTATAACTTGGAACTGTTCCTGTTACAAAGTTATATTGTGCATCTGTTGAATTATTTCTTCCTTGTGTTACATAATACCATTTAAATTTCTTCCCTGAGTTATTATATATAGTAAGATTTTCATTGTGAACACCCACTGATTCAAATGCTAATGCATCTATTCCTGTTGTTTCTGTTAAATTTGAGTTTTTACCAATAACTACATATCTTAGGTAATTATTACGAAATGCAGAGGCTCCGATTGATGTGACACTATCGGGGATGGTTACACTTGTGAGGTTGTTAGAAGCAAATGCAGAGTCTCCTATGGTTGTGACACTATCGGGGATGGTTACACTTGTGAGGTTGTTAGATTGAAATGCATAGTAACCGATTGATGTGACACTATCGGGGATGGTTACACTTGTGAGGTTGTTCAAATAAAATGCATGTTCTCCTATGGTTGTGACACTATTTGGGATAATTATGTTTTTATTTGCACCACCATAACTAATTATAGTTGTATAATCTATTTCTGCTATTCCATCTTTATTTGTATCTGTTCTTTTGTAAATATATGCTTGTTCATCTGTTAAAAAATTATTATTAAATGCGGTATCTCCGATGGTTGTAACACTATTTGGGATTACTACACTTGTGAGGTTGTTAGATTGAAATGCATTGTTTCCAATGGTTGTCACACTATCCGGGATAGTTACACTTGTGAGGTTGTTAGATCGAAATGCACGGTCTCCTATGGTTGTGACACTATCTGGGATAGTTACACTTGTGAGGTTGTTATCATCAAATGCATTGTCTCCGATGCTTGTAACACTATCGGGGATGACTACACTTGTTAAATCCTTTCGAGAGAATACCCCTTCGAAAAGAAATCCATCTTCAATTGTTTTTACTGCATATCCATCTATTGTTGATGGTATTACAAGATTTTTTATATCTGTACAATTCCATGCTGTTATTGTTGCTGCTGTTTCATTTGTTGTTGTTCCAAAACATTGTTTCGCTAATTCTATTTGCATTATTGATTCATTATCTAGTTCTAAATAATCAAATGTATTATCTCCTATTGTTGTGACACTATCGGGGATGACTACACTTGTGAGGTTGTTATCTCGAAATGCATAGTCTCCTATGGTTGTGACACTATCAGGAATTGCTACACTTGTGAGGTTATTAGAATAAAATGCAGAGACTCCAATTATCATAATTGTATATTTTTGGTTGCTATCTCGTATATCTAGTATCCCTGTTTGATCTAATGCATCTATTATTTGAGATACATTAGAATAGCCATACATATTGAGCATCATATTTATAAGTTGAGCCATTGTTAAATTTTGAAATGCCGAAGTTGTTGTTCCACCACTACATACATCTCCTAATGGTTCTTTTGTTATGGTTTGTCCAGCCATTGCAAACGCAGAGATCAAAATATTATTACATGACTCTACTTGTTCAGTGCTTGGATTTTCTATTATATTATAAGTTTTTGTGGGTAACCTATCAGGTATTACCACATCTGTTCCGCACGATGTATCATATGCTCCTAATACTGCAGTATTAGTAGTTTCATCAAGTGTTGCACTAAAGCATGTTTCTGGTGTTGTATACCTTACATTATATCCATGACTATTTATATTAATTCTGAATTTATATTGATTCTTTGTAGAACTTGTCCAACTTGATGCATTTACATTATAATCTATCCATGCTCTTAATCTATAGTTTGTTGTTACACTTTTTATATTTGATTTATGATTATGACTTGTATAATATAACATTTTATTGTTTTCATTATTTGTTGATATTCCTAGACCATCTATTAATAATGGTTCTACTACTGATTTATTAGTATCTCTATTTTCTAAGTATACTTTTATTTGATTATTAGATAACTGTGTATATCCAGAATCTACACTTAAGGGTTCTAATTCTATTTCATAGTATACTGGTGTATCTACATCATATACGCTATCTAAGTTTGTTGTAACTGAAAAATCAAAGTATTTATCTAATACTTTACCTTCTACATCTCCCATTGGAAGTGCATTTGTTATATTTATTACATTTGTGCTTTCCATAAAACTCATTGATACATTTCCTGTTGTTATAGCATTTTGATTACCTGTTTTTGTATAATTATATATTGCAATAGTTATTCCTATTACAAATGTAATTAAAAATATTATTAGTATTATCGGAAGGGTTTTTGTTACTTTGTTAGTAAACTGCCCACCCTCAGACGAAAATTTGTTTGCTAGTTTTTTCTTCATAATTAACTCCTTCTTCCATACAAAAAGATATGGTTTATTCTTAAGTTAAGTTTACCATATTCTTTTAGTTAATTCAAGTTAATTTTTATTCTTTCTTTTCATAGTATACATATTCATCTTTTTCTAAATATATATAATAATATCCACTTTCTTTTGCTATGAATTTTATCAAGTTTTCTTTTGGCTCTTCTTGTGGTGTTTCTACTGGTTGTTCTTCTACTTTTTCTTCTTTTTGATAATATTTTGTATCAGTTGTTCCTGCTATCCACATATTAGTGTTTATTTTATACCATTTATAATTATCTTTTTCTTTTATATCTAATACATTATATAAACCTAAGTCTATATATCCTAGAATTTCTTTATCAAGTCCATAATCTTTTCTACATCTTAAGTTTTGATTTATAACTTCTATTTGGTTTATTTCTTTATTTCTTGTTTTTATTATGTTTGTCCCTACTACTTTTATAACTTTATTTTTACTACTTTCACTTGTGGTTTGATCATAAAATAAATAAACATAATCAAGTGGATTTACTGCATATTTTTCTCTGTCATTCCAGTTAAATTTATAATTTTTTGGACATTTCCATAATTCAAAATGTAAGTGTGGTCCAGTAGAATCTCCAGTTGTTCCCATATTACCAATAGTTTGTCCACGGACAACTTTATCTCCAATATTAACTTTAGCAGGTGCATTTAAATGCAAATACCTGTGTAAATATCTAGTATCTCCCATATCTGTTTGAATCCATATATAGTTGCCGGCACTATTATTGTAACCTTTTTGAGTAACTATTCCATCATTCATTGAATAAATATTAACATTTGGTCCACCCTTAGAAGAAGACCACCCTAAATCTACACCATAGTGGAATCTATTTCCATCTTGCCCAAAAGGCGCAGTTACTGCAATGTATTTTAATGGAAGTTTATTATATTTATTCATTTTCTTCGCCTCTTATATTATTTTCTGCTGGAATAGTTACTGTTTCTTTCATACTCGTGTATGATTTAAAGATTTTATCTTCAAACATTTGATAAATTGTTCCTGCTCCAATAAAACATATTAAACCTACCCATAAAGATTCTATTATATTTGCAGTGCTGAATGTTAATGAAAATAATGTTCCTATTACCATAGAAACAACAAAGCTTGTTAAAAGTAAGTATTTTTTTTGATTTAAACCTTCTTTTACCTTTTGAATAACTGCAGTAGTTATAATAGAACTAGCTAACGCTATCATTAAAATACTTTTTAATAATTCACTATCTAACATTTATGTTACCCCCTACAATATTTTATTAAATTTACATTCCTTTTAGTAGTTAAGTCATCTAATATTTTTAATTTTAAATATCACTCATTATTTTTATATGGAATATAATACTACAGAAATGGAGGTTTTGTATGAAAAAATATATTACACTAATTGGGTGTATTGTAATTATTTTATTTTTTACTATTTTATATATTATTGATATAAATAGTAATAATAATTTAAAGAAAATAACTGTTGCAGAGGTAACTCATAGTGTATTCTATGCTCCTCAATATGTTGCTTTATCAAATGGTTATTTTGAAGATGAAGGATTAGATGTTGAAGTTATTTTAACAAGTGGCGCGGATAATGTTATGGCTGCAGTTTTATCAGGTGATGTTGAAATTGGTTTGTCTGGTAGTGAAGCTACTATTTATGTATATAATGGTGGCGAAAAAGATTATGTTAAGACTTTTGCACAACTTACTCAAAAAGATGGTTCTTTTATTATAGCTAGAGAAAATATAAAAGACTTTACTCTAGAAGATTTAAGAGGAAAATATATTATTGGTGGTAGAATCGGTGGAATGCCTGAAATGACACTTGAATGGGTTTTAAAAGAAAACAATATTATTCCAGGAAAAGATGTTACTATTGATACTAGCACTCAATTTGCTAATATGGCTAGTGCTTTTATTGGAGGAACTGGGGATTTTGTTTCTTTATTTGAACCACTTGCAACACAAATAGTTAATCAAGGATATGGTTATAAAGTTGCATCTTTAGGATCACTTGGTGGCGTTGTCCCTTATACTGCTTATAATGCTAGAATTAGCTTTATTGAAAATAACAAAGATATAATTGAAGGATTTACTAAAGCTATTCAAAAAGGCATCGACTTTGTTCACGAGCATGAATCTAAAGAAATAGCAGAAGTTATTTTAGAACATTTTCCTGATACTAGTATAGAAGATCTTACTAGTTCAGTAGAAAGTTATAAACAAAATGATAGTTGGCCTAAGACAACTAATTTTACAGAAGAATCATTTAATCACTTACAAAACATAATTGTAGAAGCCGGACAATTAAAAGAAGAAGAAAAAGTAAGTTTTGATGATTTAATTTATGTTAGATAATGTTTTAGAAATAAAGAATTTAAGTAAAATATATCATGATAAAAACGGCGAGACTTTTGCTTTAGAAAATGTTTCGTTCAAAGTAAAAGATAAAGAATTCATTTCAATAGTGGGTCCATCTGGATGTGGAAAATCTACAATACTAGGAATTATTTCTAATATTATGGAAAAGTCAAAAGGAACAGTTAAATTTAATAAAGAAAATCCCGTTATAGGATATATGCTTCAACATGATTCACTATTCCCATGGAGAACAGTTTTAGAAAATTGTTTATTAGGTCTTGAAATCAAAAATATTTTAACTAAAGATAATATTGAACAAGTTATTAGACTTCTTAACACATATGGACTTGGTGATTTCATAGATAAATATCCAGATAGTTTATCTGGAGGTATGCGTCAAAGAGTTGCTTTAATTAGAACACTTGCTACTAATCCTGATATTCTTTTGCTTGATGAGCCTTTTAGTGCTCTTGATTATCAAACTAGACTTTCTTTATCTGATGATTTATATAAAATTATAAAAAATGAAGGTAAAACAGCAATTATGGTTACCCATGATATAGCAGAAGCTATTAGCATGTCTGATAGAATTATTGTACTTACTAAAAGACCTGGCTCTATAAAAAATATTTATAATATAGAACTTACTAAAAAAGGAACACCAACACAAAATAGAAAAGATGAAAAATTTATGAAGTATTACGACATGATATGGAAGGAACTTGATCACCATGTATAGTCTAGAGCACAAAGAATATCTAAAAAAATTACAACGAGAAAAAAGAATTATTCTTTTTTTTAAAATATCTATTCTTATATGTTTTTTAATTCTTTGGGAAGTTCTTTCAAAACTTGAAATAATTAATGCATTTTTATTTTCTTCTCCTTTAAGAGTAATAGAAACTATTATTAATTTAGGAAAATCCAACAATTTATTTATTCATATTTGGGTAACCACTTATGAAACTTTAATAAGTTTTGCATTTGCTACAGTTGTTGGTATTTCTATTGCTAGTTTTATGTGGTTTAATGAAAGATTTTCAAAAATAATTGATCCATATCTTACAGTTATAAATTCCTTACCAAAAGTCTCACTTGGACCACTTATTATTATATGGGCAGGCGCTAATGTTAAATCCATTATTTTAATGGCAATCTTAATTTCTGTTTTCACTACAATTATTAGTATGTATAATGCTTTTAAAGAAACTGAAGAAAGTAAAATTATTTTAATGAAATCATTTAATGCTTCAAAAATGCAAATTTTTACTAAACTTGTTTTTAGGAGTAATGTTTCTACTTTGATAAATGTATTAAAAATCAATATTAGTATGTCTTTAATTGGCGTTATAATGGGTGAACTTTTAGTTTCAAAAAAAGGACTTGGATATTTAATAACTTATGGATCACAAGTATTTAATTTAGATTTAGTTATTTCTTCTATTTTTATCTTAGGGACTATTTCATATATTTTATATGTTTTAGTTAATAAAATTAAAAAGAATTAAGATTTAATTTCGTTTTCTTAATTCTTTTTTATTAGTTAATTTTTTAATATATAATGAAGAAAAATAAATAATTAATCCTCCAAATGAAATTATAAAAATATAAAATAAAATAAATATTATATAAGGCGTATTTTGCTGCACTATATCAAATACTGGAAGTGTGCTTATAAAATATGGACTTATAAAGAACATATTAAATGTTTCACCATTTAAAACACCTATATTATAAATTATTATATTTAAAAATTGGGCTATTATAACAAATATTAAAAATATCATAATCGCCTTTAATAAATTATTTATATTAATCTCTATTTCTTTAGACATTAATAAGTATATTGATACTACTAAACTTCCACAATGGAGCCACATTGTATGAATATTTATTAGTATATCACTAGAAAAACAGCTTTCCGGGAAGATAATTGTTGCTATTCCTCCTAAAATTGTTATAAATGACAAATATGACAAAAGTGCTTTTCTAACTTTGTTATTTTTTAGAAAGAGTGCTATTAACGATACGTATATTGGTGTTGTGCATAATTGAAAAGGAAATGAATACCATTGATAATCCCATGTAACAATTTGCGTTACTTCATTATACTCAAGCGACCACATAAGTTGCTTTAATAATTCTAAAACAAAAGCAGTTATCCCATATATAGCTAATATTATTTTTAATTGTTTTTCACTATGGTTATCTTTTATTTTATATGATACAACAATTAAAAGTATTGTCATACCAATACATAAAAAATGAAACCAACCAAAAAGCGTTGGTCTTTCCATTGTTTTTTGCAACGAATAAAGAATTTTTTCAAATAAATTCATAATACACCTACTTCTTATATAATTTAAGTATAACTATATTTAATATAAAAATCCATATCTTTCATAGTGCCACATGTAAATTTACAATGACTTTAATATTATTTATCTTTTTTTACAAAAATAGAGCTTTTTAATTATTTGTTAAATGAAAAACTGAATAATATACAATGGAAAGGAGGAAATATGAGAGAAGATAGTTTTGATCGTCAAAGACGATTCTGTAATCAAAATGTAACATTTATTGGAGTTGTTGGTCCTACAGGTCCTACTGGACCTGCTGGTGGTGGTAGTGGTGCAACAGGACCTACTGGTCCTACTGGTCCTACTGGTCCTACTGGTCCTACTGGGGCTACTGGTGACATTGGTCCTACTGGGGCTACTGGTGACATTGGTCCTACCGGTCCTACTGGGGTAACTGGTGACATTGGTCCTACCGGTCCTACTGGGGCTACTGGTGACATTGGTCCTACCGGTCCTACTGGGGCTACTGGTGACATTGGTCCTACCGGTCCTACTGGGGCTACTGGTGACATTGGTGCTACCGGTCCTACTGGGGCTACT